>JBJKSL010000099.1:0-3523 GCA_046704145.1 Phycisphaerae bacterium | reverse complement strand
GACCTGATCTCCGAGTTCGCCGATCCGCTGAAGGTCTACGAGTACTGTGCGCTCGGCAAGCCGGTGGTGAGCACGGTTCTGTTCAATGCCGGCGGCCCGGAACCGCCCATCATGGTGGCCGACACTGCTGAGGCGTTTTCGGCGGCGATTACTTCCGCCTTGGCGAGCAGTCCTGCAGACCGCGAGCACCGCATAAGCTTCGCCCGCCAGCACACCTGGGAACAACGCGCACGTCAGTTCGCGGCCATCACTGCGGACAGACTCAACGCCACTCAGCTTAACGCCAGCTTGTAGGCATCGAGCGTGCGTGCCGCTGCTGCAGACCAGGTGAACTCGCTCGCGATTCTGTCAGCCAAGCTCTGCCGCGGACCGCCTTCTAACGCTGCGTTTATCGCTTGTTGAATAGAGACCGGATCGTCCGGCTCACAGTAGTAAGCGTCGTTGCCAAGATACTCGCGCGTGCATCCCCCCGGCGTGGCCACGACGGCGCATCCGCATACCGCCGCTTCAAGATTCACGAGGCCGGGCGTCTCGTACCAACTCGGGCAGACGTGCACGAGCGAGCGTGCGTACCACTCGCGAAGTTCTCCCGCATTGGCCTGTCCCGCGAAACGCACATTGCCGCCCGCTTCTGTTCGGCAGCGATCGTAATACGATTGGCTGTAGCGGCCGGGCTGCCCAACGAGCGTCAGGTTGATCGACGTGCCTGCCACCGCTTCGATGAGCGCCAACTGGTTCTTGCGCGGCTCGATGCGACCTACGCATATCACGCCTCGCCGCTCGGTGGTGCTCGCGGGCGGTGCTTGCAGGAATTCCTCGCCGACGGCGTTCGGCACGACAACCGTAGGCCGCGAAATCCCCAGCGTGCGTTCGATGACCTCCTGTTCCGCACGGCTGTTGGGCAGCAGCACGCGAACCGTCTCAAGACAGCGCGTCGCCGATCGCCGAAAGCTCCACGTGGGACGGCTGATGCGTCCGGCGGCCAAGCCTCGCGTGCAAGCCATCGCCCAGCGCTGCAGCAGCCGTAAACTGCGGTAGCAGTCGCTGCCGAATGCCCGAGCCATCGTGCCCTGCAAGCCGGTGCGGCCGCCGCGGTCGTAGTCGTCGGCTGGCCAGTAGATGGTACTTAGTACTGCGGGACGCGATTCGGCCCGGATGCGGCGGCAATGCGGCTCGTTTTCCCACAAGCGGTCCAGGTGCCAAAGGTGCAGCAGGTCATAGCCGGCAAACGCAGGTCGCCGCTCGGAAGTCATCTCAACGGTTACGCCGAGGGCACGCAGATGCTCAGCCGTCCGCATGATCTGCGTGGTGTCTCCGCCGGACTGGCGGGTCAGGTCATCGCGAACAAGCCACAGAACGCGCATGAAAGGCGTCTCTCGTCAGGAAGTCTGACGACCGGAGTCGTCCAGAAATGCCAGGAACCCGTAGTAATACGGCCCGAGCGACACGCTGTGCAGATAGACCGGCCGCTGATCGAGCCGCCAGACCCGCTTGTCGAACTGCAGATACTTGTCTACGTGCCAGCTATACGACGCGCCGGTGGAGGTCCGCACGCAGCCGTGATGATGATCGTAGTGCTGGTCTACTCGGCCCTCCGCGGGCAGTCGCACCTCCAGGAAATACGCGTAGCGGCTGGTCACCCGCATCAACCGGCGGCAGACATCCTCGACGTTGGCCACGTGGTCGAGCACCGACACGGTGAACACCAGGTCGAACTCGCCCGCTTCGAATGTGTCCAGGGCACGCTCGTCACCGAGCCGCAGGTCCAGGCCGGTCTTCTCGCGGCCGAGTTCGACCGCGTCCGGGTTAATGTCCAGCCCGACCAGCCTGACATCGGGGCAGGCCTTGTGAATGGCCGCCAGATTCTGCCCGACGTTGCAACCGAACTCCAGCACGCTTCGCGCCCCCAGATCCTTGACCAGGTCGGCGATCAAAGTACGCCACGGCTGGTTCCGCTCGTACCAGGATACACGTCCCCGCTGGCCCCAGTAGTTCTTGGCCGACTCGGGCTCTGCCGGCGGCAGCGAATCGGGGTCAACCACTTTGAAACCCTGGGCGGCCAGATCCGCCTCCTTCGCCGGCAAACGCGGGAACATCAGCGTGGCCGGGTTCTGCAATGCGTTCCAGCGATGCCACTGCACGCGTTCGGTGAGGAATCGCAGGTTTTCGTTGAGGACCAACGCCTTGTGTTCGTCCGGAATGTCCAACTCCAGGATCGTTGCACGGGCAGCTGCGGAATTGACCGCCGGACTGTCCGAGCCAAAGAGAATCTGATGCGGATGGCGTTGAATGGCATTGCGCAGGTAGGGCTCGAACCAGACACAACTCGTCACCAGGTACAGTTGGGAGAACCGCTCCAGCATGTCTATGGCAGCCTGATACCTTGCCCGGTCGAGCGGGTAACCTCCGAAATGGCTCAGCAACACCGGAAAGCCGTAAGGCGTGAGGACATCCTTCTCCAGCCAGGCAAGCTGTTCAGACTTTGTGACGTGACACATAGTCAGCACTTGCCGGCGTTCGGCCCATTCCAGCAGGTCGCGTGAAGGGATGCCGTCTGTGCCCAGATGGAACTTGAGGCCGTAGAGCCGACCCTCTTGCCAGAGTAACTCCGCCTGCTGAACTTGGAAGAGGGCGTCTTCCGGCGTCGGGCCATACAGGCGGGAACGATATAGCGGGTACACACGGCAGTCCGACGACGCCGCGAGGCTGCAAACCTGGTCGTAGGTGTCCATCCGGCGGCTGGTACCATACGGAACCACCAGGTTGCGTTTAATCCCGCTTCGCTCAAGTTGGGCTTGTACTTCCTTGACGGACAAGTCTGGGATCAGCGGATCGTCCGTTCTTGTGACGCCCATGTATTGATGTGCGTCGCCATGACCCTCGAGCAATACCTCTGCGGGTTGCCAGACATCCAGATGGTCCACGTGAAGGTCAGGCTCACCCGGCGGGACCTGGACGGAGATGCGCAGATGGGTTGGCTTGAACCCCGCCAGTCCAGCCTCATGCCGGCAGAGCTTGTCGCCGTGCCAGACGTCGAGCTGGAACTCCGGACTTCCTGTCCACGTTCGCAAGATCCGCAAACAGACAGATACCGCCGCCTCCGAGGCGCTCGCCGAGATACTGCTCTCGCCGTTCCTTGCCACTTCTCCGCTGCCGGCAACAGACCACTCGCAGCGATTCTCCTCGTCATGCAGAGAAAGAAGCACCGTCCCCTTGCCTGCCGAATTCGGAGCCAGACGCAAGGTGCATTGCGTTTCCCGGTTCAACTCGACAGTGCGATTAAGTGTATGCTCGGGACGCGTGGCTCCGCATGCGGCCACAAGCATATCGTCGCGAATGCGGTAAAGCCCCGGCCGATTGGTCTGCCATTCCTGCCCGGGCCAGGCGGCACCCTCATCGGCCTCAGCCACCACAATCTCGCTGCCCGGCTCCTTGAGGCGGGCAGCCTGAAAGTAAAACGCCCGCTGATCGCCTCGCCGCCAGGCATCGCGCGGGAAGTAGAACGACTCCCCACGCACGCCAG
>JBJKSL010000098.1:0-4294 GCA_046704145.1 Phycisphaerae bacterium | reverse complement strand
CATCGAATGATACGACATCCTAGAGTTCTCCTTGTGGTCGATAACCTAAAACGGCCAGCATTGTATCCGGTCCCCCGTCGAATATCACGCCTCGCCCACGAGGCGAAGGCGGGGGGCCTTGACGTCTGCCTATTGGCCCAATACCATACCGACCGAACAGTACGTATACGAGTGTTATTGGCCCCGAGTCAGCACGAGCTCGACCCGGGATCAGGCAACACGCTACTGAGATCGGAGACAGCATGAGCTCCGGCGTCCGACAACGACGCGGTGAAGCCACACGCAACGGCATCCTCGAGGTCGCGCGGCGGCTGTTCAGCGAATTCGGCTATCACAACACGGGCATCTCTGACATTCAGGCTGCAACCGGCCTGACCAAGGGCGCGTTCTACCATCATTTCCGGGCCAAACAGGAGTTGGCACTGGGCGTCCTGAAGATGGTTCGTCGCGATTATGTAGAGCGGATGTTTGGCCCGGCGATGGACGGGGCTACTCCAGGCCGGCAATTGGGGCGCGTGCTGGATGCCGCGGTCGAGCTCAACGAAGGGCCCGAATGGCGGAACTGTCGATTGCTGGCGACCTTTTCGGCTGAGTTGACGCCGGCCGACGGGCCTTTGGTTTTTGCCGTCCGCCAGATCCAGCAGGAATTATTGGACACCCTGTGTGGCATGATCCGCCGGGCCCAGGAGACCAACGAGTCGCCAGAAGACGTGCCCGAGGTGCAAGCTCAACTGGTGCTCGCCGCACTGCTGGGGACGGTGCTCGCGAAAAAATCGGGCCTGCCTGGCATGGACGCCGAATCGGTTTTCGCGAGCCTGCGTAAATCGCTGCTGATTGATGGTGCGAGAAGCGAGCCGCCAGCGTCCTCTCGATAGTGGCATGTCCTTCGCGTAGAATTGACGAGTTGTTACGGGAATCTCATGCTGGTACCGGAATCCCTTCCGGTGCCGCCTTACGGCGGGAATCTTTTCCCGCGACAAGATGTTGAAGTCTCCAGGAGTTGTTCAGTTATGGCCTTGCCGGTAGTAGCGATTGTCGGTCGTCCCAATGTCGGCAAGAGTTCTTTGCTGAACATGCTGGCCGGACGCCGCATCAGCATTGTGGATCCCACTGCAGGGGTCACGCGCGACCGAATCTCCGTGCTGATCGAGCACAAGGACCGCTTCTTCGAACTGGTGGATACCGGCGGCTACGGCATCGTGGACCGCGACGACCTGGACGCCGACGTCGAGCAGCAGATCCGCTTCGCCGTCGATCAGGCCGCGGTGATCCTCTTCGTCGTCGACGCCCGCGACGGCCTGTTGCCGCTCGATCGCGAGGTCGCCGGTTGGCTGCGGTCCTCCGGGAAACCAATCGTGCTGCTGGCCAACAAGGTGGATGCCGCCGACGCTCGCACCGAACTGGGCGATTTTCACGGCCTGGGTTTCGGATCGCCGCTGGCGGTTTCAGCCATGCACCGTCGCGGCGAGGAGGAACTCAAGGACATCATCCACCGCGCCATCAGCGAACTGCCCGCGGAGGATGCCCCCTCCGAGCCGGTCATGAAACTGGCCATCGTCGGCCGTCGCAATGTCGGCAAGAGTACGCTCATCAACGCCATGGCCGGCGTTCCGCGCGTCATCGTTTCCGAAGTCGCCGGCACCACGCGCGACTCGGTCGACGTGCGTTTCGAACGAGACGGCCGCACCTATGTGGCCATCGATACCGCGGGCCTGCGCAAGAAGAGCAAGATCGCCGACGATATCGAGTTCTACAGCACGCATCGCACGGAGCTGTCCATCCGCCGGGCGGACGTGGTGCTGTTGCTGGTAGATTCAACCGCCGAGGTGAGCGTAGTCGACAAGAAGCTCGGCCGTTACATCGCCGATCAGTTCAAACCGTGCGTGATCGTGGTCAATAAATGGGACTTGGCCAAGGATCAGGCCTCCACCGACCAATATGGCGAGTATCTGTCCAAGACTATGGTCGGCCTGGATTACGCGCCCATCGCATTCATCACCGCCAAGGATGGCAAGAACGTCCAGTCGATGATCGACCTGGCCACGGAGCTGTTCAAGCAGACGCGAACGCGCGTCTCGACCGGCGAACTCAATCGCGTCCTCAGCGACGCCATGAACCAGAACCTGCCCAAGCCCAAGCATGGTACCGGCCGCATCAAGATGCTCTATGCCACCCAGGTTGACGTGGAGCCGCCGACCATCGTCCTGTTCGTGAACGATCCGACACGGATAACGACTTCGCTGCAGCGGTATCTCTTGAACCGCATGCGCGAAACGTTACCCTTTGCAGAGGTGCCTATACGCCTGTTCGTTCGCGGGCGGGGCTCCAGGCTGGTGGGCGAGGCAGCCCGCAGCCGGGCAGACAAATAGGGCACGGTGTTGCACATCGCAAGTAGGGAAGGAGTACCCGAGATGTCCATCAGACTGCATTGCGAGCACTGCGGGGCAGCGGTCACGGCCGGACGGGAACTGGCGGGCAAACGCTCCAAGTGTCCGGCTTGTGGCAATGCGGTCTATGTGCCCACGCCCGAGGATGAGATCGAAGAGCTGCCGTTGGCCCCGGAAGATACTTCCGAACTCGCCCACGAACGCGAACTGCAGGAGGAACGCCGCCGCCTGGACAGCCTGCTCGCCCGAGAGAACCGAGCACCCGACGAAGCCGACAACAGTTCCGGTCGCAGCCGTCCTGCGGTCAACTCCAACCGCCCAGCTTCGAATACCTCAGGCTTCGACGCTTCCTCCGTGGCAAATGGCGCCTCGGCAGGCGGCAACCGCATCGAGCAAGCGTTGATGAAGTACTTGTCCGCTATGCGCGACTCGGACTTCGATGCCGCCGAGCGGGCATTGATGACTCTCAAGCTCCAGCCTCGCACCGCCACCGAAATTATCGACCGCTTGGCCGCCGACCAGATTCCTCCGGCGGAGATGCTCAACGTCCCGCCCGCAGTGTATCAAGGCTTCTTGAAGTCCCTTCGCTCGAACCTGTAATGCATCCGTGTGAGGCCGGCTTCCAGCCGGATACGTGTTTACGGCATATGCCGTTCTTTTGTAGCGGTGAAGGGGGCGCATTTCCGAGGTTTCGGCCAGTTCTCACGCTGCACCAAAACTTAAAGTGCTCTAGCGTTCAGACACGTACGCCGCTTCAGCGGCGTTTCCCGCCGCAGGCGGGCTACTAGGCCAGCCCTTGTAGGGCTGGTCGGAAGTACGGTCGGCATTCACAACCTCAATCCCTCCCCTCTCCCGGCAAAGCCGGGAGAGGGGAGGGATTGAGGACTCTCGCGTCGTCGTTGCTCACCAGCCCTGAAGTGCTGGCCTGAGTAGCCCGCCTGCGGCGGGAAAGCCCCGTTGAACGGGGCTGCAATCGCCGGGGCATGCGTGGACCATGGAGCCCCGGGTGGGCTTGGACGTGGGTTTCAGAACGCGCGTAATTCGTTAAAACCTAAGCAAGAAGGTGCCTGACGATGCCCCTCTGTCTGGTAACGCTAAACACGTACCCAGCCGGTCTGATTTCACGGGTGTGGGTCGGGTGTGGGTCGGCTGTATGAATCAGTATTTACGACAAGAACGCTGCACATCTGCGAGTGGCACAGGGACGTATTATCGCCCCTTGCCAGAGCCGTTTTTATCTGCGTGCTCCTTCGTCAAGTGACCCTCTCCACTAGTCGATAGCGGAACCGGGACAAGGCAGTGCCGTCCCGATTGCGAACGCCCGATGGTTATTGCTTTGGGAGCGATAACATCGGCCACGGAGAGTGTGGATGCACGGCTCGCGCGGCCTAACGCTGATTGAAGTGCTGATCGTCGTAATCTTGCTGGGCATCCTGGCTGCAGTGGTCACCCCGCAGTTCAGTCGTGCCGACACGGACCCGCGTTTCGATGCACTCAAAGGCAGCTTGTTGGATGTGCGGGCTCAACTCCGCCTCTACCGTACGCAGCACAATGATTGCTGCCCAAGCCTGGAGCATTTTGTGGAGCAGATGACCAAGCCAACCAACCGCGACGGCCAGACCAGCGAGGGCAAGGGAGAAGCCTTCAACCTTGGGCCGTATCTGCGGGCGATCCCTGTGAATCCATACACCCAGGGCAACCGGATAGGAAATGGCGACATCGGCAGCAGCGATTGGTACTACGACGCACAAAAAGGCCACTTCCGCGCCAACAACGACGCGGCGGTGACTGCCTACTAGAAACGGGGCCACGGCAGCGGCTTTGAGCTTCATGCTCGGCCGCCTAGTGGGGAAGCTCAAGTCGGACTCGTCAGGACCGGGGGGGCCTGACGAGTTCGCATTTTTACG
>JBJKSL010000097.1:0-5280 GCA_046704145.1 Phycisphaerae bacterium | reverse complement strand
ACGCCGGGCTGAGCCAGGCCGCCTACTTCTACATCCCTAGCCTGTCGCACCGACTGCTCAACTACAAGGGCCTGCTGTTGGCCCCCATGATCAAGCAGTACTTCCCGGACCTTGGCCATCCCGCGATGGTCTCGGGGCTGGCACTGGTCCACCAGCGGTTCAGCACGAACACCTTCCCGACATGGGACCTTGCCCAGCCGTTCCGATTCCTCTGCCACAATGGTGAGATCAACACTCTCCGCGGCAACATCAACTGGATGCACGCCCGCGAGGCCTTGTTCCATTCGCCGCTGTTCGGTGAGGATATCGCCAAGATTCTGCCCATCGCGACGCCAGGTGCCAGCGACAGCGCGATCCTCGATAACGCCGTCGAACTGCTTTACCACACGGGCCGATCGCTGCCGCACTGCGTAGCCATGCTGATCCCCGAGGCTTGGCAGAACCACAAGACGATGAGCGATGCCAAGAAGGCGTTCTATGAGTACCACGCCTGCCTGATGGAGCCGTGGGACGGGCCGGCCTCCATCGCCTTCACCGACGGCAAGGTCATCGGAGCGGTCCTCGACCGTAACGGCCTGCGACCCAGCCGCTACACGGTGACCAAGGACGGCTGTGTGATCATGGGTTCTGAGACTGGCGTGATCGAGGTCGATCCCGAGAACGTCCAGTACAAGGGGCGTCTTCAGCCCGGTCGCATGCTGCTGGTGGACACGGACAGTGAACGCATCGTCCCCGATGAAGAGATCAAGGAAGGCCTGGCTGCCCGCAAGCCATATCGCACCTGGCTCAACAGCAAACTAGTCTGCCTGGACAGTCTGCCTGTCCCGGCGGAATATCCGAAGTACGACACTGAAACGCTGATCACCCGCCAGCGTGCGTTCGGCTATAGCGATGAAGATCTTAAGACGCTGTTGGCACCTATGGCCGAGAAGGGCGTAGAGCCCATCGGGTCGATGGGCACGGACACGCCTTTGGCCGTACTGAGTGACCGCGGGCCGCTGCTTTATGACTATTTCCAGCAGTTGTTCGCCCAGGTGACCAACCCGCCGCTGGATGCGATTCGCGAGGAACTGGTCACCTCGAACATGACCACCATCGGCTCTGAGCAGGATCTGTTCTCCGAGACGGAGCAGCACTGCCATCAGCTGCGTCTGTCGCAGCCGGTGCTGACCAACGCCGATCTGCAGAAGATCAAGAACATTCACGTCGGCGAGATCCGCAGTCAGACGTTGCCCATGCTCTTCAAGGTGGCGGGCGGGGAGGCCGCGCTGCGAGAGGCGGTCGATCAACTCTGTACGGCGGCGGAGAAGGCCGTCGACGACGGTTACTGCATCGTGATCCTTTCCGATCGCGGCGTGGATGCTGAAGTGGCCGGCATCCCCGCTTTGCTGGCGGTCAGCGCCGTGCACCATCATTTGATCCGTGCGGGCAAACGCACCAAGTGCGGCCTCGTGCTCGAGTCCGGCGAACCGCGCGAGATTCACCACTTCGCACTGCTGCTGGCCTACGGGGTCGGAGCGGTCAACCCCTACGTGGCGTTCGAGACGCTGGCCGATCTGTACAGCCAGGGCCGCATTCACGGCAACTCATGCCTCGCGGATGTGGAGCATCATTACATCAAGGCCGTCAACAAGGGCGTGACCAAGGTCATGTCCAAAATGGGCATCTCCACGCTGCACAGCTATCGCGGCTCGCAGATATTCGAGGCTGTTGGCTTGAACAAGGATGTGATCGACAAGTACTTCTGCTGGACGGCGTCGCGCATCGCGGGCGTAGGCCTGGACGTCATCGCCAGGGAAGTGCAGATGCGGCACGTCAAGGCGTATCCGCGGCGGAACGTGCGTGAGTTCCTCGACCTTGAACCGGGCGGGCGATACCAGTGGCGTCGTCGCGGCGAGTATCACCTGAGCAATCCGCTGAGCGTGGCCAAGCTTCAGCACGCCGTCCGCCAGAGCGACGCGAAGACCTTCGCGGAGTACTCCAAGCTCATAAACGATCAGAATCGGCAATTGTGTACGCTTCGCGGTCTGCTGGATTTCGACCTGCAGTCGCGGCTGTCGATCCCCATTGACGAGGTCGAGTCGGCAAAGGATATCGTCAAACGCTTCAAGACCGGGGCCATGTCCTTCGGCTCGATTTCGTTCGAGGCTCATGCGAACCTGGCCATCGCCATGAACCGCATCGGCGGCAAGAGCAACACCGGCGAAGGTGGCGAGGATCCCGTCCGCTTCAGGCAATTCGCTGACGAAGAGGAACGCAAGCGCACGCTCGGCAAGCTGTCGCCTTGGGTGGCCGATGTACTCAAGCCAGGTGATTCGCTACGAAGCTCCATCAAGCAGGTGGCCTCCGGGCGGTTCGGCGTGACCAGCGAATACCTCGTCAATGCTGACGAACTGCAGATCAAGATGGCTCAGGGTGCCAAGCCCGGCGAGGGCGGCCAGCTTCCCGGCCACAAGGTCGACGACTGGATTGGCCGCACGCGATACTCGACGCCCGGTGTGCAGTTGATTTCGCCGCCACCGCACCACGACATTTACTCGATCGAGGATCTGGCCCAGTTGATCCACGATCTGAAGAACGCCAACCGCGACGCGCGCGTGAGCGTGAAACTGGTGGCCGAGGTGGGTGTGGGCACGGTCGCCGCGGGTGTCAGCAAGGGCAAGGCGGACCTGGTCCTGATCAGTGGCTTCGACGGCGGCACGGGTGCTTCGCCGCTGACGTCGATCAAGCATGCCGGTCTGCCCTGGGAGTTGGGCTTGGCCGAAACGCACCAGGTGCTCGTAGCCAACGACCTGCGCAGCCGCATCGTCGTCGAGGTTGACGGGCAACTAAAGACCGGACGCGACGTGGCCATCGCCTGTTTGCTCGGCGCCGAGGAGTTCGGCTTTGCTACCGCTCCGCTGATCGCTTCCGGCTGCATCATGATGCGGAAGTGCCACCTGAATACCTGCCCGGTCGGTGTGGCCACGCAGGACCCCGAGCTCCGCAAGAAGTTCGCCGGCAAGCCTGAGCACGTGGTCAATTTCATGTTTTTTGTCGCCGAGGAACTGCGCCAGATCATGGCTCAACTTGGCTTCCGCACCATCAACGAGATGGTGGGGCGGGTCGATCGGCTGGACGTTCGCAAGGCCGTCGATCACTGGAAGGCTCGAGGCCTGGATTTCAGCCGCATCCTGCACAAGCCGGAGGTGCCGCCTTTCATCGGCACGTACTGTCAGCAGAAACAGGACCACGGCATCGAGCGTTCCTTCGATGTGCAGACGCTGCTCGGCTTGGCTGCCCCGGCCATCGAACGCGGCGAGAAGGTCCGCCAGGAAGTCGAGATCAAGAACGTCTATCGCACGGTGGGTACCATCACCGGCAGCGAGATCAGCCGTAAGTGGGGCAGTGCCGGCCTGCCGGAGGACACACTCTATCTGAAGTGCAACGGCTCGGCCGGGCAAAGCTTCGCCGCCTTCATCCCCAAGGGCATGACCATGGAGGTCGAGGGCGACGCCAACGACTACTTCGGCAAGGGGCTCAGCGGCGGCAAGCTCATTCTGTATCCGCCCAAGAAGGCCACCTTCGTGCCCGAGGAAAACATCATCTGCGGCAACGTCGCACTGTACGGAGCCACCGCTGGCGAGGCCTACATCCGCGGCCTGGCGGGCGAGCGCTTCTGCGTGCGGAACAGCGGAGCACGGGCGGTCGTCGAAGGCGTGGGCGATCACGGCTGCGAATACATGACCGGCGGCAGGGCGGTAATCATCGGGCCCACGGGGCGTAACTTCGCGGCCGGCATGAGCGGCGGCGTCGCTTACGTGCTGGACGAGGTCGGCGACTTCGCCGAATTCCGCTGCAATCGCGAGATGGTCGACATCGAAGATGTCATCGACGCCAAGGACATCGCCGAGCTTCGTACCATGCTCGAAAAGCATGTGAAATACACACAAAGCACGGTGGCCATTCGCATTCTGGCGGATTTGAATGCCTGGCTGCCCAAGTTCAAGAAGATCATGCCGCAAGACTTCAAGCGGGTGTTGCTGGAACGACGGGCACGACAGAAGGAACTCGAATCGGCGGACGTGGAGTTCGAGGGGGTGTTCAATGGGTAAGCCGACCGGGTTCAAAGAGTACGATCGCCGAGGGTTCAAGGCTCTGCCCGTTTCCGAGCGAGTCAAGAACTTCCGCGAGTTCATGATTCCGCTGCCGGTGGTCAAGATGCAGGAGCAGGGGGCCCGCTGCATGGACTGCGGCGTGCCGTTCTGCCACACCGGCTGTCCGCTGGCCAACATCATCCCCGACTTCAACGACCTCGTGTATCGCGGGGATTGGGAGCGGGCCATCAATGTCCTGCACTCGACGAACAACTTCCCGGAGTTCACCGGCCGCGTGTGCCCGGCGCCGTGCGAAGAGGCGTGCGTGCTCGGCATCAACGAGCCGCCGGTGACCATCAAGTACATCGAGTACTCGATCGTCGAACGGGCGTGGCAGGAAGGCTGGATCAAGCCATGTCCGCCGAGCGTCCGCACGGGCAAGAAGGTGGCGGTGATTGGCTCAGGGCCGTCGGGTCTGGCTGTTGCCGATCAACTGAACCGGGCCGGCCACCTGGTGACCGTATACGAGCGGGCCGACCGCATCGGTGGGCTGCTGCGTTACGGCATTCCCGACTTCAAGCTCGAAAAACGCTTCATTGACCGTCGGCTGGCGGTGCTCGAAGCCGAGGGCATCACCTTCAAGACCAGCGTCAACGTCGGTGCAGACGTTACTGCCGAGCAACTTCGCAAAGAGTATGACGCGGTGGTGCTCGCCATGGGTTCGACGAAGCCGCGCGACCTGCCTATCCCCGGCCGCGAGTTGGACGGCGTGCACTTCGCGATGGAGTTCCTGCCGCAGCAGAACAAACGCGTGGCCGGCGATGCGTTGCCTTACCGAACCGACAAGTGGTGGTTCAGCGACAAGCATGAGGACCTCACCGCGGCCGGCAAACGCGTGATCGTCATCGGCGGCGGCGATACCGGCTCCGACTGCGTGGGCACGTCCAATCGCCACGGAGCCAAGAGCGTCACCCAGTTTGAACTGCTGGCGCAACCGCCGTCAGGTCGGCCGGCCGGTCAGCCCTGGCCGTTCTGGCCGATGCGGCTGCGCACGAGCACCTCCCACGAGGAAGGCTGCGAACGCTGCTGGAGCATCATGACCAAGTGTTTCGTCGGCGATGGCGGCAAGGTCACCGGCCTGGAAACCATCGACGTCGAATGGGTCACCGTTGACGGCCGCCAGAGGATGCAGGAGGTGCCCGGC
>JBJKSL010000096.1:0-6518 GCA_046704145.1 Phycisphaerae bacterium | reverse complement strand
GCCCGTGTGAACTCGTGCGCGGGGAGGTGATCGAATTGTCACCAGCCAACTACTGGCACAGCAGAATCAGCCTGAACGTGGCCGCCATCATCAATGACTGGGGCCGCCGGACGGGTTCGGGCCGAGCCGCCGTCGGCGAGACGGGCCTGATCATCGCACGAGAGCCGGCCACCGTGCGCGGGGCGGATGTGGTCTACTATTCGTACGAGCGGCTGCCCAAGGGGTCGGCCCCGGAGGGCTTTTCGGACGTTCCGCCCAATCTGGTGGTCGAAGTGGCTGGCAAGGGCCAGGGCTGGGGCAAGCTGCTCGAAAAGGCCGGCGAGTACCTTCGCATGGGGGTCGATCGGGTCTGGATCATCGATCCCAAGACCCGGCGGCTGCATATCTACCGAGCCGATGCCGGGCCGGTGGTGCTGGAGGAGGGCGACGCTGCAAGCGATGATGATCTCCTCCCAGGTCTGGCGTTTCAGGTCGGCGAGGTCTTTGCGGACTAAGCGTAAGCCGCCTCGCTGTCTCTGGGCAGGGGGTGGGGCCAGTTTCTCTGGTCCGTCGTGGCCCACCCGCGTGGCACGTTGTAGCCCAGCCGCCCTCGGCTGGGGATTTCGGCTTTGAAAACAGAGCCGAGCGCAGCTGGGCTACTTTTGCTTGCCGCACCCCTCAGCATCCCGATCCTGTGAATTTTGCATCCCGGGGCCTGTGCGGGTACGATACGGGGCTCGAATTGGGCACGGAAGCGGTTTGCGCGGAGAGGGCCATGGTGGCCGAAGCGACCCCGGACGGGTGCGGTTGCCGGCCATGGTCTGAATCCACCACCTTCAAAACGAAGGGATGGGGCGCCCGAGCCTTGGGCAGTAGTCCAAGTAAAGTCCAGCTTCGGCAAGTTTCGACGCGGTGGACAAGCACCGGGCTCACAGAGCCCGGCTCTGAGAATTATGACGCTCGAGGAGTTACGACAGCAGATTGACGAGGTCGACCGCGAGCTGGTGGCATTGCTGAACCGGCGGGCGGAGATCGTGGTGCAGGTCGGCAAGCTGAAGAGCGCCGACGGCACGCCCATCTACGCGCCCGACCGCGAAAAACGCGTGCTGGACAAGATCAAGGCCGCCAATCAGGGGCCGCTGCTGGACAAGACGCTGCTGGCCATCTACCGCGAGTTGATGAGCGGCTCGTTCGCACTGGAAAAGCCGCTACGCATCGCCTACCTGGGTCCGCAGGGCAGCTTTTCGCACCTGGCGGCCACGGGCAAGTTCGGCCAGTCGGTCGAATACGAGCCGGTGATGCAGATTCGCAGCGTGTTCGACGAGGTCTCGCGAGGGCACGCGGACTTCGGCGTGGTGCCGATCGAGAACAGCGTGGGCGGCGGCGTGATCGATACGCTGGATGCGCTCTTCGACACGGACGTGCAGATCTGTGCGGAGATCAACCACGCCATCCACCACAACCTGCTGGCCTCGTGCGCGCTGGAGAAGGTCGAGCGGGTCTACAGCAAGCCGGAAGTCTTCGCCCAGTGCGGCCGATGGCTGAGCGAGACCAACCTGGTGGGCAAAACCATCCCCGTGGCCAGCACGAGCGCCGCCGCGGAGTTGGCCACCCGCGAGGCCGGCTCGGCGGCGATCGGCAGTGTTATGGCGGCCGAGCTGTACGGGCTGAAGATCGTCTGCGACAACGTGGAGGACGCCACCCACAATGTGACGCGCTTCTTCGTGATCGGGCGGAAGCCGGCCGGGCGTACGGGCGACGACAAGACCTCCATCGCCTTCACGACCAAGGATGAGCCGGGGGCCCTGGTGGATGTGCTGCTGGCCCTGCGGCAGTCGGGCGTGAACATGAGCTTTATCGAAAGCCGCCCGAGCAAAAAACGCAACTGGGAGTACTACTTCTTCGTCGACGTGAAGGGCCACCATAGCGAGGAACACGTGCAGGTGGCCATCGCGGAAGCACGAAAGCACTGTCTGCGGCTGAATGTGTTGGGATCGTATCCAAGGGCAACGGAAGTGAATTGAAGAGAGCTGTTAGCTATCAGCTGTAAGCCATTAGCCAGAAAAGAGTGGAAATCACAAGGCGCGGCTGTCTGGCTAAGAGCTAACAGCTCATAGCTTATTTAGCTTCTTTGAGGAGTCAATCATGCGAAAGCTGTATGTGGCGGGCAACTGGAAGATGAATCTGAACCTGGCCGAGGCCAAGGCGCTGGTGGAAGGCCTCAAGCAGGGGCTGCCGGCCGGGGCCAATGTGGACGTGGCCGTGTGCCCGCCGTTCTATATGCTGCCGACCTTGGCGGCGGATTTGAAGGGCAGCAAGATCGGCCTCGGAGCCCAGAACTGCCACTACGAAGCCAAAGGTGCCTTCACCGGCGAGATTTCCCCCCAGATGCTGCTGGACGCCGGCTGCGACACGGTGATCATCGGCCACAGCGAGCGGCGGCAGTACTTTGGCGAGGCCGGCGACTTCTTGAAGAATAAGGTGGTTGCGGCGCTCAAGGCCGGGCTCAAGGTGATCTACTGCGTCGGCGAGACGCTGGCCGAGCGCGAAGCGGGCCAGACCGAGGCCGTCGTCGCCAAGCACCTCCGCGAAGTCTGCGGGCCGGACGTCAGCCTGGACAACGTGACCATCGCCTACGAGCCGGTCTGGGCGATCGGCACGGGCAAGACGGCTACGCCGGGTCAGGCCCAGGAAGTTCACGCTTTCTGCCGCAAAGAGATCGCCAAGATCTACAATCCGACAGTGGCCGCCAACGTACGTATCCAGTACGGGGGGAGCGTCAAACCGGACAACGCCAAGGAACTCATGGGCCAGCCGGACGTCGACGGGGCGCTGGTTGGCGGTGCAAGTCTGAAGGCGGCCGATTTCCTGGGGATCATCGAAGGAGCTATGGCGGTGAAGAAGTAAAGTGACGCGAGTGCGCGTCGCATTTTGGACTGCCGATTTTGGGTTTCAGAGCCGGCGTCTGTGACGCCGGTGCGACGGCGGGTGTGGACGGCACAAATCGGAAAGCATCGGGATCACAGAGCCCGGCTCTGAAATGTGCATCGAAGTGAGGATTCATTCATGCTGGCAATGACGGTTACACAGGGCATCGTTGGCACGCTGCTACTGCTGATATGCATCCTGCTGATCCTGGTCATCCTGGTTCAGAAGGGTCGCGGCGGCGGGCTGGCCGGTGCGTTTGGCGGAGCTGGCGGGCACAGCGCGTTCGGCGCCAAGACCGGTGACGTGTTCACCTGGATCACGGTGGGCCTGACCATCGCCTTCATCGCGATGGCGGTGGTCGGAAACTACGTGTTCCGCCCGGTGCCTATCGGTGCTGCAACTCCGGCGGCCCAGAATCAGCCGGCGACCCCGGCACCGACCAACGCCGGGCAACCTGCTCTGCCCCCCACGGGCAACAGCACGACCAAGCCAGGCTGATGAAGAAGGGGACAGTAGACAGAAAGCAGGAGAAGCCCCTCAGAAAACGGCCTCCTGACTTCTGACTCCTGGCTTCTGGGAATAAAACAATGATTCTATCAATGACCGGTTACGGCGAAGCGCAACGGACAGATGATGGGGTTTCCTATGCGCTGGAGATCAAGAGTCTCAACAACCGGTATCTCAAGACCAGCATCAAGCTACGCGAGCATCTGGCGGTGTTCGAGAGCGAGGTGGAGAAGCTGCTGCGCGAGCGTCTGGATCGCGGCAGCGTAACCTACGTGCTGCGAGTGAGGGATAACAGCGCCGACGCGGCCCAGGAGATCAACGTTGCCGCCGTCGAAAGCTACGTGAAGCAGCTCAGCAAGGTGAGCACCAGCGGTCCGTTCCAGATCGACCTGGCCACCATTCTGTCGCTGCCGGGAGTGGTGCAGGCGCCGCAGATCAGCGAGTCGGAGCGCGAGCAGCAGTGGGCCACACTGAAGGAGCTCAGCGATGAGGCCATTCGGCATCTGCTGGAAATGCGGCGGGTCGAGGGCCAGGCCATCCGCGAGGATCTGCTCAACCAGTGCCGGGCCATCCGCGAGCACCTGGCGGTGATCGCTGGCCGGGCTCCGCTGGTCGTCGAGGAATACCACCAGCGGCTGCTGAATCGGACCAACGAGCTGATCAACCAGTCCAAGCTGCAGCTCGAGCTCGACGACCTGCGGCGGGAAGTGGCGGTCTTTGCCGAACGTTGCGACATCAATGAAGAATTGGCCCGCCTGGGCTCGCACCTGGATCAGTTCGCCAAGCTCTGCGACAGCAACGAGCAGGCCGGCCGCAAGCTGGATTTCCTCGCCCAGGAGATGCTGCGAGAGGCCAATACCATCGGCAGCAAGGCCAACGATTCGACCATCGCCCACCGCATCATCGACATCAAGGGGGCGATAGATCGGCTCAAGGAACAGGTACAGAATGTGGAATAGGAAGAGACGGTAGAATGGCCGGTGTGCTTCTGAGCATCAGTGGACCGAGCGGGGTGGGCAAGACCACCATCTGCAAGCGGCTGGCCGAGCGGCTGGATGCCATGTTGAGCGTTTCCGCGACCACGCGCGCGCGACGGGACAACGAGGTCGACGGGCAGGACTACTGGTTCATCAGTGTCGAGGAGTTCGAACGCAACCTGCGCGAGGGCAAGTGCCTGGAACACGCCAAGGTGTACGGCGGACATTACTACGGCACTTTACGCCAGCCGGTGCAAGAGGCGCTGGATGCCGGACGGGTGGTGATCCTGGAGATCGAAATCGAGGGCACCATCCAGGTCAAGCGGCAGCATCCGGACATGATCGGGATCTACATCCTGGCCCCCACGGCGGACGACCAGGCCCGCCGGCTGGTGGGGCGGCAGAAGGATACGCCGGAGGCCATCAAGGAGCGGCTGGGCAAGGCGGACGGCGAAATCCGCTACGCCCAGGATTGCGGTGTTTATGACCATTTTTTGATCAACCACGACGTCGAGGAGACGGTCGAGGCGATCGTCAAGATAGTTCAGGAGAGACAGCGGGCATGATTGATCCACTGAAGGATGACACGATCATCAAGATGGTGGGCGGCCGGTTCAAGCTGACGGCCCTGATGCAGAAGCGTTGGTTGGAGCTGATGCAGGGTGCACGGCCTCTGGTCGAGGATGAAAGCCAGGCCGAGCTGGACGTGATCGCCCAGGAGATTCTCCAGGGCAAGATCACCGCCGAGTTGGGCGAGGATTCGCCCGTACGCGAGTCCACCGCCATCGATGCGGGCGATTCAGAGTAGCGGACCTGCATGAAAGTGAAAATGCGTGAACGTGGAAAGGCGTGAATGTGTGAAGCGGAAACGAGTGGACGAAGGTCGTATCCGCTCGCAGGCTCCGCGGTTCACGCGTTCGCACATTCTCACGTTCGCACGTTTATACCGTCACGCCTATGGACGCGCATGAATCCGATGACCGCGGGGGAGTTGCGCCGACCGCAGATCTGGCGGGCTACGAATTGGTGGTCGGCGTCGGGGGCGGTATCGCTGCATACAAAGTCTGTCACGTCGTCTCACGGCTGGTGCAGCGCGGTTGCGGCGTAACCGTAACCATGACCGACGCGGGGACCAAGTTCGTCACCCCTTTGACCTTCCAGGCACTGACTCAACGGCAGGTGTTCACGACCATGTGGGCCACGCCGGGATACTACGAGCCGCAACATCTCAGCCTGTCCGAGGTGGCGGATCTGTTTCTGGTGGCTCCGGCGACGGCCGACCTGATCGGCAAGTTTGCCGCCGGCATCGCAGACGATCTGGTCACTACCTTGATGATCGGGCGGGACTGCCCAGCGGTGCTGGCTCCGGCCATGAACACGCGCATGTGGGCCAACCCCATCGTGCAGCGCAACGTCGCCACCCTGCGTAACGAGGGCTTCGCCTTTATCGAACCGGGCGAAGGCTGGCTGGCGGAGCGATCCGTCGGGCGCGGCCGACTGGCAGAACCGGAGACGATCATCGAGGCCGTGGTGTCGCTGCTCAAATCGCGACCGCCGCGTAACAAACGCACTTCCCCGACGTCTACGTAATGACTCTGTCGCGCAGCATGGGACTGCTGCGGATACCGTCTGCTGCCCGAAGGGTCGCATTTAAGGCACGAAAGGAATACGGCCTATGTCGCAGTTCTTCTCTTCGGCGTTGCGGGGGTTGGGCTATGTGGTTTCTCTGCCGGAGCGGACCCTGCGCTCGCTGGCTGCGGTGGCAGGGGGAACCACTTCCCTGCTGACTGAGGCTTTGTTTCCGGAGGCGTTGCGCGGCACCACCCTGTACAAGGTCTTCGTGGGCGACGCCCAGCAGTTCATCATCTCCCGCGTGGCCCAGGTGCAGAGCGAGGCAGAGGAAACTGAGACTGCGACAGACGACAACTATGTCCAGCGAAAGGTAGTGGGTGGCGCTCTCGAGACGGCCGGCCTGTTTGCCATGCATTTCTCGCCACTGTGGGTCTTCGCCATCGCCGGAGATGCAGCCGCAGGTACCAACGTGTTTCTGCAGCGGCTCACCGACCAACTCAAGAAGCACGGCGTGGTGCCCCCAGAAACACAGGTAACCGGCCTGGCAGATCTGCT
>JBJKSL010000095.1:0-3777 GCA_046704145.1 Phycisphaerae bacterium | reverse complement strand
GTTATAGGCAGTACCGCCCTGGAAGAAGATGCACTCACCGATGTGTCGGCCGCGGACCACGCGGTTGATGTAGTTGTAGGCAATGGAGTAGGCCAGGCCGGCGATGATGTTCTCGCGCTTGGCCCCGCGCTGCATCATGGTGTTGACGTCGCGCTCCATGAATACCGTGCAGCGTTCGCCGAGCCGCACGGGGCTCTTGCTGCTCAGCGCGAGTTTGGCGAATTCGCCCTTGATGGACACGCCAAGCTCTTCGGCACGCTCTTCGAGGAAGCTGCCCGTGCCGGCCGCACAGGCCTCGTTCATGGTGAAATCGACGACAATGCTCTCGCCGTCGGCTTCGCGTTGCAGACTGATGTACTTGCTGTCCTGCCCACCGATTTCGAAGATTGTGTCCGGCCGTTGGCCGTCGAGCAGACGGTCGCCCACGAAGGACGCGCCGGTCTTGTGACAGGTGATCTCGTCGTGGATGCCGTCAGCTCCGACCAGTTCGCCGATGAGTTCGCGGCCGCTGCCGGTGGTGCCGACGGCCTTGATGCGCACCAGCGAGCCAACAGCTTCTTCGAGTTCCTTCAGGATGCGCGAAACCACCTGGATTGGCCGGCCTTCCGTGCGCGTGAAGATGTAATGTATCACGTCGCCGGCGTCGTCGATGAGGGCCAGCTTGGTACCCACCGAACCGATGTCTATGCCCAGGTAGGCGTCGACTTTGTCAGCGTTTTCGGGGAAATCGTACGGCTTCGCCCGATCGCGCAGGAGCAGGACATTGTCGAGGTTGAGCGGCGGCGTGGTCGGAAACTCGTAAGCCGTGCCGCTCTCCAGCGATGCAGCCAAGCGGGACACGCACTCGTTCAAATCGAATCGGGTACCGCCTGCGGAGGCAGCGGCGACGGCGGCGGCTCCGATGGCACACATGGAGTCGGCTGCCTCGGGCACGAACAATGCACCGTTGCGCAGATCGAAAGCTTCAACCAGTTCGCTCACAACTGCGGAGTTGGCCGACACACCGCCGACGAATGCGACTGGCGCTTCAGGCGTGCGGCCTTTGACCACCGAAGACTTGTAGTTGAGTGCGACCGCACGGCACAGGCCTCGCAGCACCTCGGGTGGCGTGAAGCCCTTCTGCTGAGCGTGGATCATGTCGGTCTTGGCGAAGACGCTGCAACGGCCGGCGATCTGTGCTGAGCGGTCGGCGGTACCGACGATGTCGCCGATGTCCTGCACTTTGTAGTTCAGGCGGGTGGCCTGCTGATCGAGGAACGAGCCGGTGCCGGCCGCGCAATCGCCGTTAGTGCTGTAGTCGACGATGCCGAGCGTGGTTTCGGAGCCGTCGGGAGCCAGACGCAGGTATTTGCTCGTTTCGCCGCCGACCTCAAAGACGCTGCGCACGTGCGGATGCAGCAGGCTCATGGCTCGTGCGAGAGCCTGGAACTCGTTGCAGCGCGGGGCACCCATAGCTTCGGCGACCAGGTTGCCACCGCTGCCGGTGATCACAAGACCGGCAACTGCATCTGGTGCGATGAACTCCAGAAGGTAGGTTAAAGCAGTGCGGGCGGCGTCGAGAGGCCGGCCACGGGTGCGGGTGGCGGTGCTGACCAGGACTGCCTGGTCGGGATTCGCGGGTACTTCCAGCCGTTGCAGGCCGCCGCTGCCGTTACGCTGCGCGACGATGGACTCTGCCTGCTCGCGGCCGAGCAGGGCTACGGCTTAGACGCACACGGCGCCGATATCCAAGCCAAGGTAGGTCTTCATCGGTTGCTGGAGCCTCGCTGCGCGTCTGGCGGATCGTCCATCAATTCAGAAAAAACGGTCCGTCTCGCGAAGGCTGACCACCGCGCCGGGACAGCCTCGCGACCTGCTAAGTATGTAATCACTAACTTAGCGTAAGTCAAGTGTGAATTAGCCTTAGCCGGCGACACCAAGGCTGTGAAATCTGTCTCGTCGTCCCCGACTGCCAGCCGCCACGACCAACGCAATTCGTCCCGCAGAAGCTTGCGCCACGTGGCAGGAGAAAAGTAGTCGCCAGAGGATGAGTTGTCGGCGGGGGGAGTGGCAGATGCTTGCAGGAGTATAACACCCGTTCTGACAGTACCTTGCATCATGTCAGCCTTGGCAGGATGGGACAAAACCGTTGCGGGAAGGCCGGATGTCTGCGCCCGCAAGTGGGAGCTTTCAGTACAAAAACGCGGTGGCGGTGTAACGAAAGCGACGGCTTTGACACTTCATAAGGGCGAACAAGACGTGTCGGTCCAGTGGAAGAAGCCTCTGGTGAATGTTCTGCGAGACGCCAACAAATCGTCGCAGCCGAGCGACCAAGCCGCTTTTCCGCAAGGAAGTGGGGCGGCGGATGCGTGGCTGGCGATGATGCGGCCGCGGCTGGTCCGACTGGCACGTCAGTTCTTGGCCAATGCCGAAGATGCCGAGGAGATCGCCCAGGAAGCTCTGGCCCTGGCCTGGCGGCGATGGGCAGAGGTGAAGGATGCAGGCAAGCGGAACGCATGGGTCTATCGAACGACGATCAATCTTTGCCTGAACCTGCGACGGAAACGGCGTCCTTCAGAAACGCTGGTCGAGGTGGCAGCCCGAGAGGAAACAGGCAGGGCGGTGGAGTGCGGCGAACTGGCCGAGCGGCTTCGGATAGTCATCGCGGATCTGCCCGAGAATCAGCAGGCGGCCTTGGCGCTGCGAGAGGTGGAAGGGCTCGGCTATGACGCCATCGCGGCGATTCTCGAGGTAAAGGCGTCCGCAGCCCGTGTTATGGTGCATCGGGCTCGCGAAGGCGTTCGGCAGATGCTGCTGAGGCGATGGCCGGAGACTTTTGGATGAGTTTCACGGATACGACTGTGAAGTGCGTCAAAGCACAACATTGGATTCAGCTGGAAATGGACGGCGAGTTGTCCGCATCGCGGGCGGCGAAGCTGGCGTCGCATCTGGCTAGTTGTGATCGGTGCCGGCGGATTCGGGAACAGCTGTCCGCCATTCGCCAAGCCATGCGAGGGACCGCGGGGCTTACAAAGGAGGCGCAGACTCTGGCACCGTTGCCGTTCGCCGCACCGGGACGGCCGGTCTATCGTTGGACCGCAGCAGCGGTGGCCGCATTGGTGATCATTGGCGTGGGCCTGTCGCTGATATTCAGCCGACTGGAGACGAGCCGGCCCAACCCGCTCGCCATGAATGATCTGACAGTCACTTCGGACCGGCAAGATGCCGGTGCTAGGCCGCGCGATTCGAGTCAGCTCGTGCACCTGGATGTGAGCGATCCGGACGATCACCTCGTGGTGCACATGAAGACGAACAATCCTCGCGTGAGCATTTACTGGGTCTATCCAATCATTAAGACAGCCGAGGCTCAGCCGCGAACAGGCGGTGCAACGCATTCGGCAATGTGAAGGGAGAACGCTACATGAACGCATCAAAACGCAGCATTGTGAAGACCGTTGCGATCGCAGGTGCGATGGTAATGGTCTGGGGTGTGATGGCCTTTGCGCAAACGCCGGCGACTCGGCCGGCAGTACCACAGCCGCAACAATACGTCACAAAAGTATTCAGTCTAAAAAATGCAAACGCCAATAATGTGGCGGCGATCATGGCGAACACGTTCAGTGGTAGGCCAATGATCGGACCGCCCGACATGGCGACAAACTCGGTTGTAGTCCGAGGGACTGAGCAGGATATCAAGGCCGCGGCGGACTTGATTAAGCAGTTGGATGTTCAGCCCACCACGGCCGAGCGGCCGGAAGACGTTCAAATGCTGTCTCTCACCGTCCCTGCGGACAGGAC
>JBJKSL010000094.1:0-2881 GCA_046704145.1 Phycisphaerae bacterium | reverse complement strand
CCATCTTCCTGGACGAGATCTCCTCTGCCACACCAGCATTGCAGGTCAAGCTGCTGCGCGTGCTGCAGGAGCGGCAGTTCGAGCCGGTGGGCTCCAACAAGACGGAGAAGGTCGACGTGCGTGTGATTCTCGCCAGCAACGAAGATCTGGCGAAGGTCGTGCAGGCCGGCCGCTTCAGGCAGGATCTTTACTACCGCATCAACGTGGTCATGCTGCAGTTGCCGCGACTCCGCGAGCGAATCGGAGACATCCCGCTGCTGGCCAAGCATTTTCTCGACCACTATCGCGTGCAGTTGCACAAGGATGTGACCGGCTTCTCCGAGGCCTGCGTGGAGGCCATGCAGCGATACTCATGGCCCGGCAACGTCCGCGAGTTGGAGAACGTGGTCGAACGTGCGGTGGTACTCAGCCGACGTCGGCAGATCGAGGTCGACGACCTGCCCGAGCATATGCTGGAAGCCTTGCGCTCGCCGGAGAACGGTGAGGCCGTCTATCGTCCGTTGTCGCTCAAGGCTGCTCTGGAGGACCCTGAAAAACGAATCATCGAGGCGGCTCTGCGTGCAAACAGCTGGAATCGGCAACTGACCGCGTCGATTCTAGAGATCAACCGCACCACGCTGTACAAGAAGATGAAACGCTATGGGCTGGAACATGATCCGGCCCGGCGATGACCCGGAACATTATCCGCTCAGCCACAGCTGCTATTTGGGCTGTGATGCCGCTATCGGTTTGCCGGCGAGCAACGCGTCCAGTTGGGCAGGCAGGCTCGCGGCCTTGCCGGACCCAATGTCGACGGCAGCGATCTTGGCATCCTTGCCTACCACGAACATGGTCGGATAAGTCGTAGCCCTGAAAGATGCACGCACCCCGTGGCTGTCGGCAGCCACCTCCAGACGCGAGTTGAGTGTGGTCAGGATCTTGGTTATCTCGTCCTGAGAGAACTCCTTCTTTCCCGTCGGATTGGGGTTGATGACGTTGACGAAGCGAACCCCCTTGTCCTGGTACTTCTCGCGTACTTTCTCGACTTCTGGCACCTGCTTCTTGCACCACGGACAGACAGGGGAAATGAAGTTGAGGACGGTAATCTTGCCCCGGAGTTCTTCATTGCTCAGCTTGTCGCCCTTGAAGGTGGTCAGGCTGAAAGACGGCACGGGCTGACCGAGCATGTACTCCGCCGGGCGTTTTTGCAGCGCAGGGTTGGCTACGTTTGTCCGCTGCGCCAGGTTGGGCTGCGGCGTGATGGGAAAGATCCTGCCAGTAAGGGTCGGCTTCTCCGGATCATCAGTCTTGACGGTAAGAGTACGACCATCTTTCGGCACGACCACGCTCATAGGAATGCGCACCTCGACGCGCCAATTCTTGCCCTCATTGACCGGGTGCAGAATGGTCGTTATGGCGGAATCATCGACATTCGCTTCCGTGATTTTGACCGGCTTACTGCCGTAGTTCGCCAACGTGAAGATGAGCGGCGTGTAGTCGCGGCCTGCGGGCAAAGTGGTCGGCTTGTAATAGCTGAGTACCGGCGGGTACAGGTCCACACGCTCGGGCACCCGGCCGTATACGTGCACCTGGACTTCATCTTCATCGGCCAGGCTGGTCTGCAGTATCGCAACGGTGTTGTGGAAGCCCGGCTTGGCCGGCAAGACGGGCGTAACACGCAGTTCGAATTCCTTGCCAGCCTTGGTTTCTATCAGTTCGAGCTTGTAGATGTCGACCTGATCGGCCTTGAGTTTCAGTTTCAAAGGCGTCTCGGTGTTGTTGGCGATCTTGATGATCCGCGTTGCAGGCTTGTCACCGGCGATGGTACCGAAGCCCGCATTAATCGGCATCGTTTCGATGCGCCGTTTGTAGTTGCCGCGGAGACGAAGCACCAGGTTGGGCGTAACCGGATCGTTCGAAGATATGGTAATCATCTTGTTCAGCAGGCCCCGCAGGCCGGTCGTGCGAATGCTGAACGGAAAGCTGCCGGACTTGCCCGGCTCGATAACGGTAGGATAGGTGCCGGCCGTGGTACAGCCGCACTGAGGGTGGACACCGGTGTTCTTGAGTGTGCTGTTGCCGCGGTTGTGGATTTCGAACGTGTACTTCACGTCGGGCCCGGCCCAGACGTCGCCGAAATCATGTTCGATGTTGTCCACGTGGATGATGGGCGCGGGTTGAGTGCTTGCCGGCCGAGGGGGGACGAGTTTCCCCGCATTGGCCGAAGGAACGCCGGCCGCCACCACCAAGGCAAGGCCACAAGCAGCAGAAATCGCTGCCGCGAAGAAGAGGGACGAGCTGAAGCTGATTCTAGAGTCACCGTTGCGCATTGCTCTCTCCAAGAGTGCGAGGACTAGGTTTGGGACTAGATACTAACTTTTTGATAGACGGGATGCAATCGCAGAACACGGGTTGCTGGAGGCCAGGAGAAACTGCTCTCAGAGGGCCGGATAAAGCAGGCGGCTCACCGAATCATACCAAGCGCACTTGGCACTCGTGCCCGCGGCGAACCCAAGCGCTGTCTGCAAAAGACTTAGGCGCCATCCGCCGCGCGCAAGAATACGTAACTGCGCATCACATGAGCCACCTTTCCGGCACGTAGCGGGACGAGGCGCGCGCCCTGATTGCAGCAAGACCTCGGACGAGCAGTGGCGAAGACCCAACGATGCGCTGCATTACTCAGGGGAGCCGTGGCCGGAAAGTAAGTTCCGATCCACCTGGAAATCTGCAACTTGCGGCGGGACCTGGGCCCGGGCAACCTTCTGGGGCGGCGGGATGAGCATGCCCCCCACGGTCCAAGTAAGCAGTTGGGGGGCGTCCTGAAAACCTTGCGGACAGATGCTTCCGTGGAGCTTGGCCAGTTTGAACCACTGGTCCTCCAGCAGGCGCGCCGCTGAAGCCG
>JBJKSL010000093.1:0-2865 GCA_046704145.1 Phycisphaerae bacterium | reverse complement strand
GGCTTGCAGGCCTCACCTTTACCCACATCTCTGAGCGGGGACGTGAGCAGGAATGGCCCGAAAAGTCGGAAGCCGTTGTTTCTCCGGCCCGAACGGGCCGGTCGGAATTTAGCCGGGGGCAGAGCGGCGACATTGCCGTTTGTCGCCGCGCCGCCCCCGGTAGGCGGCCCCGACACGACGAGCCCCGTGAGGGGCGACGGAATCGTTGGAGCACGCACAGGAAGATACTGCGACTCCCACGCCCCTTCGGGGCTTGACGGTCTGGCGCCATCTTCCGGGGGCGGCGCTCCCCGTACGGGTCGCTTGCCCCCGGCTAGATTCCGCTGTGCCCTCCGGGCACAAAGACAACGGCAAAGCTTCTACAACTGTTCATCGCCCGCGGTCATGGCAGCACCAGATGTGGGTAAAGGTGAGCCTTGCAGGCCGGGGCTATGGGAATGATCGGACGACCGGGAATAATGATGTGATCAATAGTGCGTGCAGGCAAGGCATGCGTGGCAGCCGGAGCGCTCAGCGTTTGCGCGCCGGGGCATCCCGGAGCGTGAAGATCGTGATCTCCGGCCGCGCGTTGGGCATGACGCGGCGGCCGTAACTCATGCCGCGATTGACGTAGAGGTTGCGGTTGCCCGCGAGCGGGTAGTGGCCGGCGAAGAAGCGCCGGGAGTCGCTCGGAAGCAGCATGTTGCCCAGGGCAGACCGGATTTCGCTGCCGTGCGTGTGGCCGGCCAACACCCAGTCGGCGCCGTGAGCGGCGACTTCGGTTGCGGCGTCGGGGTTGTGCACAAGCGCGATCGTCGGCAGGTGGCGATGGGCGTATTCGAAGGCTATTCGCGGGTTGTAGCGGCCGGACCAGTAGTCCTCCAGGCCCACGAACTGTATGGCGCTGCCATCGTGGCGGAAGATTCGCTAAACGTTAAGCAGCACGAAGATGTCCGCTCGCCTGAGGCGGTGGGTGATGTAGCCGGATAGCCCGTCGATGCCGCCGGAGCCCTTGGGGTGGAAAATGCCGTAGTCGTGGTTGCCCAGACACGCCAGCACCGCGACCCGCGGCCGCAACTCGGCCAGGATTCGTGCGATCCGCCTGGCGAAGAACCTCCGGCCGGTGACGAAATCGCCGGTGACGGCGACGAAGTCCACGTTCATGTCATTGATGCGCTGGATGCACTGGCGGAGGTAGCGTTTGAGGACGAGGGGGCTGCAGTGAACGTCGGAGATATGGGCCAGCTTTGCGCCCGCCAGGCCGTTGCCCAGGCCCGGCAGGTGCATGTCGTGCTGCTCGATCCGCAGGAAGTCTTCCTCCAGCCGCCCGGGGAACAGGCCGCCGAGGGCCACCCGCGAGGCTGTCGAGTACAGCACCTGCTTTACCATCCGCCTTCCCCGGCCTTTGCCGAGGACAGGCCTGAAGAAAAGTACATTCATTATGCTTCGCGCTTCCAACGAAACCAAACCATCATTATACGGAGACGGCGGGAGGGGAGGTCAGGAATTCTGGGTCGCGGCGGACAGCAAAACACTTTCGCGTGCCGCTTTGGAACGTGCGGTTTTATGCCGATAATCAGTCAGGAGGCCACTGTTGAGCTGTCATCCGACTGCTGATGATAGGATTTTCACGCCGAAGCGGCGGCGAGGGGTGCTGTTTCGCTTGCGGCGGTCATTTCTGATCGGCCTGATCATGCTTTGGGCCGCCGCCTTGGTTGCCTCTCATACGCCGCCGCAGCGCCTGCCCGAGCTGCCAATGGACGGCAAGGTCCTGCATGTCCTTGGTTACTTCGGCCTGGCCAGTGTTTTTTTGTTGGCGCTGGCAAGCTACGGGACGAGGTGGTGGGTACGGAACCTTGTCGTCCTGCTGGCGATGGTTGCCTACGCAGCGCTGGATGAGGGCACGCAGCCGTACTTTCATCGGCACGGCTGCATGTCGGATGTGATGCTGGATACGTGCTCTGCTGCTCTGGCGCTGGTGACCTGGCTGGCATTCATCTATCCGCTGAAGTCCCTGGCATGCCGCGTCGAGCGGTGGGAGCAGATGGAGCGGAAGGTAACGAAGTACCTCGATCCAAGGTAAGCTGGCGGCAGCCTTCCGGCGGTTGTGCAGGCTGCCGAAGCGAAGCTGCTCTCTCCGCCAGCGGCATCAAATCGTTTCAGCTTGAGTCTCGAAGCGCCAATGAGGCTTCCGCATCCGTGATGATGTGATGTTTCGTGCCGTTTTTCCTGCGATCCACGGGGCTGGGACCGGTATTTTCGCCCCCGACCGCTCAGACATGCGAACTGTCCACGACGGCCGCCGACAGGTCGAGTTGCTCGTCGGCTCGCAGCCGGTCCAGCAAAGTCTTGTGGACTTTGTCCCAGACCCCGGTTTTCTGCCAGGCTTCCAGATGCCGCCAGCAACTCATGCCCGATCCGCAACCCATCTCATTGGGCAGATCTTCCCACGGAATGCCGGTCTTGAGCACAAACAGAATGCCCGCAATAACCTTGCGGGGGTCCAGGGGCTTGCGCCCCGGAAATCTCACGCGACGCGGCTTGGGTGGTGGCAGAAGCAGTTCGATCAGACTCTACAGTTCGTCATCCAACAACGGTTTGGCCATGTTTGGACCTCCTTGTCCAGCCATGATTTCGACAAATCGGAGCGCCCACTGTGAGTCATTTTGTTAGGAGCTCTTAATCCGAAGTCATTTTGTGTCATATATAACTGCTGAGGATATTGCATTCCCGTTCTGGTCGGCCGGGCACCTCGGGTGCCGGTACAGATGCACGACTTCGCACCACGTCCACACCGGGATTGATCTCTGTTCATCTGCGTACCGGTGATGAAGAGTCTGTGCACACTAAGCCTACCCAAAGGAGAATCCCATGCCCCTTATCGTC
>JBJKSL010000092.1:0-7871 GCA_046704145.1 Phycisphaerae bacterium | reverse complement strand
GATTAAGACGACGCTGCTTCAAGAGCATCACACCATCTGCCCGGAGGATCTCGACCTGTTCATGCTGACTGACGAGGTCGAGGAGGCCGTCGAATACATCGTTCGCAAGTGCCCGGAGTGCGGCCCGCTGTGGAAGCATCCACGCCGTGGAGGAACGCCATATCCGGGCGAGATCATCAACGGCAGGGATCGACTCTGAGCGGACGACGAAACACCAGCCCTACCGCACACGGGGAGGCAACCTTGCAGTACCTGCGACGTAAGAGCTACCCGCAGCTGATCGCTTGCAGCGTCGTGCTGCTCTTGGCCGGCCGTTCACTGGCTGCCAGCGATCCCCTGGGCGACTACGACCAGGTTAAGAAGCTGCAGAATACACTCGCAGCCGTTGCTGAAGCAGTTTCGCCCACCGTAGTGGCCATTCGTGCTGAACGACCGCTGATGCCGGCCAACGCCACCCTGGCACCTGAGACGTCTGAAACGTCCGGCGAACAACCGCCGCCCATGCCCCACCTTCGTCCGGCCATCGGCAGCGGCGTAATTGTCGATGCCACCGGCGGCATCCTCACCAACGAGCACGTCGTTGGTGGCGCAGACCCCAGCCAGATCACTTGCACCCTTTCTTCCGGGGAAGTCTACAGCGTCAGGTCGATCACGACGGATCCGCGCAGCGATTTGGCCATCCTGCGAATCGATGCTCACGACCTGCCTCAGGCCCGGCTCGGTGACGTGGCCGCTGTCAAACAGGGCCACTTCGCCATCGTGCTGGGCAACCCGCGGGGCACGGCCTCCGAGGACCGCGGTCGCCCTTCGATGTCCTTCGGTATCATTAGCGAGTTGGGCCGATGCCTCACCCGACAGCTCGATCCGATTACCGACGAACGGTACTACGGCAACCTGATCCAGACTGACGCCCGCATCGTGCAGGGCAACAGCGGTGGGCCGCTGCTGAACCTTCGCGGCGAGGTGATCGGCATTGTCGTCGCCACGTCCACACCTACCGGTATCAGTGACGGCGTGGGCTACGCCATCCCCATCGACCGCCGCACAAAAACCATCATCGCCAAGCTGATCAAAGGACAAACGGTCGAATACGGGTTTCTAGGCGTACGTCTGGATGAGCCTACCGACGAGGATCGCGATCTGGCGGGAGCACCTGATGGCACGCAAGGCGCACTCGTGCGTGATTTGGATGCCGGCACCCCTGCCGAACGAGCCAAGCTGCAGGCTGGGGATCTGATCGTCGAGTTCGACGGCGACGTGGTTCACAATTCGGACGAACTGATCCGCATGGTGGGCTCGGCCCAGGTGGGAATTCCGGTAAACATCGTTTATTACCGCGACGGCACTCGCCGCACGGTGAAGATATCGCCCGCTCCACGAGACGTGACCGGCGTGCACGTCGAGACGCCAACCACCTGGCGGGGCCTGACCTTCGCGGAACTATCCCCGGAACTAAGAGAAAAAGCCCACATTCCGCAGAACGTCCAGGGGCTGCTGATAACCAAGGTCGACGAGACCTACCTTTCCAACGCCGCCCAGGGCGTTCGCCAGGCCATTCGGCCGGGCTCGGTCGTGCAGCGCGTCAATGCAAAGGCGGTGAGCAACCTAGGCGAGTTCTCTCATGTGGTCGAAGCCGAGCACGGCCCCATCGAACTGACCATATGGGTGGCCGGTGAAACCATCGAGATCCGTGTGACGGCTGATGCGGCAGATAAATAAGGGAGAGGTCGTTACGCCAGCAGCATCTGCAGTACGTAGAGGCCGACGCCTACTGCAAACATGCCCGCGACAATCGTGACCCAGGTGATAACCGAGGCGAGCGGTACTTCGCGAAGATCTTCGAGCTTGGTGGCCTTATACACGACGCTGAGCGCCAGGCATAGCGGCAGTAACAACAGCATCTGCTGCCAGCCGGCAAGTGGAACAGGAGTGATGAACCACAACAGCATCGAATGCTCTCCCCGGCTTTAGCTTCGCTTGCCCCGTTTGGAATCTGTATCAGCACCTGCGGTTGCGGGTGTCGGCGTCTTCTCTGCTCGGACCATCACGTCGAGTATGACCAGGATGTTCAGCATGCCGGCAATGGCCGTGTACACGACCGAGACTTCTTCGCTACGGCCGTAACCAATCACGGAAACTGCGTGCGTCTCGGGCTCATGCGCGCTCGGAATGGCGTGGCCCCAGGCCAGGGCCGCAAGTGCGTGCCCGCCGGCACAGATCTGACCCGCAAACCACAGCGTGCGGTCCGTGGGCGACACGGTATTCTTCACGCCTCCAATGGCAACGCCCGTCCAGAAGGTCAGCGATATCACGATCAGAAAGATAAGCCCGCGATTGCGGTCGCCGATCAGCAGGTGGCCCAGGCCCGGCAACAGCCAGCTGGCTACGGCGGATACGACCATGCGGGTGGTAGTGTTAACTGAATCGAGCGGAGCTGCCATGTTGGTTCCGTTCTGTTGCGGGACGCACGATGGTCGCATTCGCGTATCTGTCCGCGTCCCTTTGCATCCCAGAGGGCGTCACCCCTGATATGGACACGCCCCGCTCTGGCAGCAGCTCTGGCAACCAGCCGGTGCCGGTGGCGATTTAGGCTGGCCGTCCCGGGCAGCAAACACGCTCAGTTGTTTTACGGTCTGCTTACTCCCGCAGTGCGGACACGCAACGGGCGATTTACTGCTCATGGACGCGACTAGCTGCTCAAAACTCTGGTCGCACTTGTTGCACTTGTATTCGTAGATCGGCATTCGTCAACATCTCCGGCGAGGCCGCCGACCACGGCAGCCTCTTGCAACTCATTGAACAGTATAGAGTTGGCGAAGGCCGACCGCAAGTTGCCGCCAGTTCCGCTCCCTGCTGGTCTCCCCGGGCCGGGCCCGCTGGACGCCCAGGCTCGCGAGTAGGCTACTCCGTGCCGAAGAGCGTGCGATCGCGTGCCTCAGCAGCGTTCTTGAGCAGCGCGTCCTTGTTGATCGGCTCGCGCTTCTCCAACGCGAAGGCCATCTCCTGCTTGTCGTGGATGTTGAAAGGCACGAGCACTTCGGAGATGAAGTCCAGACCGGGCAGTTCGTACCACGGCGTCTGCAGCCGATGATGGGTCTTGAGCGTTTCGTAGCCGTCCTTGCGCAGGATCACGTCGTAATCGCCGTACCAGGTGAAGTCGACGGTCACCGGCGTCGTGCCGATGGCTTTGTCGTTCAGTAAGACAGCGGCCCCTTGCGGCGCCGTGGTGATGGTCACCGTACGCCGAACGCAACCCGTCGGGACTAGGCTCAACGCCGCCAGGACCAAAATGCTGCGCGTCCATGCTCTGCTCATTGCGGTACCTCGATGATCTCCGCGGCCATAGCATTCGTATCCAGGACGGCCACCGTGCAGCGGCCGGTAAGCCAGCCGCAGGCCTCGCCCGGATTGAGGAACAGCTTGCCGTCGCGAATTTCGTTGACGATCTCGTGCGTGTGGCCGGTGACAATGATGTCAGCCTTGGCGATGTCCGATGAGGCGCACCAGTCCACGAAATGGTGCAGCAGAACAGCCTTGCCACCCAACTGCAACAGCATCGGCCCGTCCTGGATCTGGGGCAGGACCGTTTTCAGACCGTGGCGTTCGCCGTCGTTATTGCCGTAGGTGATGTGCAGTGGCCCCGACCACGCGAGAAGCCGCTTGGCCGCGAACGGGGCCACCACGTCGCCCGGATGCAGGACGGCCTCGACCCCGCGGTCGCGCAGTATCTCCAGACCGCGGTCGATCGCGGGTAGACGATCGTGTGTGTCAGAGATGACACCGATAAGCATCAGATACAGCCCATCTTCGTTGAATCGGCTGGCTGGACCCCGGCCCCGCACAAAACTCGTTCGGCCCAGAGCCCGCCCGTCGGCCAATCAGACCGCGCCACAAGCCAAGCTTATACCCGCCAGACCAGACGGGGACAAGGTGGCACGGCTCGAGAATGCCTAGTACAATCTGCGATTCGAAACAGTGTCCGGCCGCGCCGCCGCCGCGGAAAAAAGGACGCGAACGCGTCTGGCATCGCATATCCAACGCATGACACACGCTTCACCAACGCCGTTTCCCCAAGCCGCCGAGCTGCGAGCGGTTCGCCGAGCTTGGCTGCGCCGCTGCATTGCGGGGCTGGTGATGGCCGTCGCGTTGGCCTATGCCGCCCTACCGCTTTGGCTCCCTGTGGACTGGCTGCGAACGAGGCTACAGGCCGACCTCTCCCAACAATTTGGCTGCCCTGTACACATCGGCGACCTGCGCGTCAGTTGGATGAACGGCGTTGTGCTCGAGGATCTGACCGTCGCGGACGGGGCTTCAGGCGCGAATGGAGCTCTGGTGCGAGTGGGCACAATCCGTTGTGAACTCGCACCGGTGACCATGCTGACCGGCGGCAAACTACGCGAGTTGCAGATCGGCAATCCCGAAATTCGCCTTGACATCGACGAAAAAGGGCAGATAAACCTCGCCAGGCTGGCTGGCAATGGTCGCGGGTCTCTGCCCAGCTTGAACTACAGCATACGTAACCTGATCTGCGACGTAAAAACGCCGAAAGTCAGCCAGTCCTTTCGGATCGATCGGCTGGATCTGCAACTCGATCCGCCGAGCGGGCTGCTGCACCTGGCGAGCGTCACGCGTGTGCCGCGTTCCCGTGCCAATGTGGATGAACCGAAGGAAGGCCGGCTGGACTTCGATGCCAATGTTCGCATCCCGCGGCTGAAGAAGTCCGAGCAACTCAACGGCAAAATCCGCGTGGAGTGGACGGACTTGGCCATCAGCGACCTGCCTGTGCCGCTCATGTCACAAGTGCCCGTCGAACAGGTGGACGGCACCAGCAGCGGCGTGATTCTTCTCAAGACGCAGCCCGATCTGGGCGTGGATTACACGCTAAACGCAGTGTTGGACGGCGTGCAGATCATGCGGCCGGAACTGCACCGCCCTGCCCAGGTGCCCGATGCGGATCTCTTCTGCAGCGGCCACTGGGATCCCTCGGCGAGCATGCTGTCGATGAAGGACCTGCTGTATGAGACTCCCGGCATCAAGGTGCAGGCCGCCGGGCCCAGTCAGCCCGTACTACGAATTGATGACGACGGCGAGCAACCCTTTGAGTTACACATCAAAGGGCAGATCAAGGATTGGGCGGCACTGCAACGTGAGGTCCCGGAGATCGGCCAAGCCTTCCGCGTAGCGAACATCAAGCTGGACGGTTCGGCCAGTTTCTCGGCGGGAGCAGTCAAGACCGCCTCCGAGGATACGATCAACATCGACATGAATGCGGCAGAGTCAACCATGGTCGTCCGTCACGGTGACAAAAGCAATGCCGACTACATCTCGGCCTCCGCTGGCGTGCCCAAGCGGTTGCGACTCGTTGCCGTCCACGATGGTTCGGCCAACCGCATTCGCCAGCCGGACTGCGCGATCGACCTCGGCCCGCTGAAGTTGCAGATCAGCGGGGAATCATCCTTGCCAGACAAGGACGCCGCAAACGAAGAGGTCGCGCAGCAGCTCGTGCACGTTCTACCGAGCCTGCGACTGCAGATAAAGGCGTCCTGTCGCGACCTGGCCAAGCTGCGAGCTTTATCCCCCTGGCTGGCTCAGCGGCAGATTGCTGGCACTATAGCCGGCCCCGCTGAACTGCTGGCAGGCCTGGACGCCGAAGGTCGTTGCAGCAGATTGCACGCCGACCTGACGCTGCCGCCAGAGGCAGAGATCTCGCTTCCGCAGGTCATCAACAAGGCCAAGGGCGTGCCGCTGACATGCAAGGCGGAGCTAAGACTGCCCTACGCAAGGAATGACGAGTTGGAGCCGGCTGGACTCGAACTGAGCTACGGTGAAGGATATGCGTCACTCAGAAGCATCAGAGGGGGACTGAAGTACAAGGCCGATCTCGCGCAACGGGCGGCGGGGCCTACTGCGCTTGCATCAGCAGAGGCCGAGTGGCGGTACAGACTACAGGTGCGAAAGTTGGAGGAGCTGACGCGCTTGTCGCCACGGCTGGGCGAATTGCTCGGCAAAGACGGGCCTGCTCGGGCCACCGGCAGCTTCGAGGCCGAGGGCCACACGCAGATGTCCTATCGTCCGCAGGACGTGCTCATCCGTAGCGAGTTGCATGCACTGGCGGATCAGCTCAATCTGCAAGTGGGCGACTTGCTGAACAAGCCAAACGGGACGCCGCTAAGCATCGACCTTCAGCAGCGTTCGCGTTTCCTGGCTGGCAATGATGAGCACGACCTGACCGCGACTGTAGCCTGTACCGACGGAGCGTTCACGTCCTCCGCGACGATTGCGGATGGCTCCGGTAATTGGCTGCAGCACATCACGCACGTGCGTGCGGACATTGATCTGCAGAACATCGCTGGCGTGCTGAAGCTGTTGCCCGCAGCCAAGCGGGCTCTCCGGAAATACGACGTTAGCGGCGCGCTCAAGGCAAACGTCGACAGCTTTTCTTTTGCAGACCTCCAGTCGGGTGAGTTGAGCCTCGACCTGAGCCGGACCGCTGTAATTGACCATGCCCAGGGCGGCCTCGCCAAATCGGCAGGCATACCGGCGACGGCTCAATTGGAATGGCAGGTCACCAGCCCCGACGGCAAAGGCGATACCCGGCTATGCAAGCTCACAGATGGACGGATCCAACTCGGCAGTGCCACGCTCGATCAACTCGATGGAGACGTGGTCTTAAACATGCAGCAGCCTCATACCGGCCGTCTCCTGGACATGATCGACAGCGCGAATATCCAGTGCCATAATAAAGTCAAGATCACCGATGAGTTGAAGAGTCTGCATCCAGCCATCACAAAATGGATAAGAGAACTGAAACTGGCCGGCGATGCCACTTGGCAGGCGGCCGTCAAGGTCGACCCCAAAACGCTGACAATAAACGGCGAATTCAATGCAACCGGCCTCGCCTGTACGGTCAAAACCGGCAATCCGACTCTAGGCATCATCCGCAAGACGCCCGACACATCAACAAGCGGATCGTTCGCGGTGCACGTGCCTGACTGGCAGAAGGCCGCCCCACCGTCGCAGATCGTCATCGATAACGCATCCGTCGAGATTGCCGGCAACGTGATAAACGTCAGTGGGCAGGCGGCAGTGCATCCGAATTCCGATGCAGCCAACCAAACGGGCGTGCCGCTATCTCTCGCGGTCCACGCGCAGCTGCCACACCCCGAACGGCTGTTGGCCATGCTGCCGGATGCCCCCATCGATCGCCTCTCCGGACAGTTCCGTACCGAACTAGATCTAACCAGCAACAAAGGTCGATTGCAGTTGACCTCCGGGCGTGCCGATCTGCGAGGCTTCGAAATCGGCCTGGGCAGTGACCCCTTGCGTTTGAGCGGGGCTGTGCAACTCGACAACAACCGCCTGAACGTCGATGAGCTCACATGGCGGCTCGGCAGTTCCAGCGGCGCGGTCTCGGGCTTGCTCAATTCTCATGCCGGCCACAGCGATGCACGCATCGGCTTTAATGGTCGGCAGATCGTCGTCGAAGAATTGCAGGACGCTTTCAAACGGCTAGACTCGCGGTTGCAGCAGAAGTCCCCCACGCCTTCGATAAATACCGACGACAACTCCGACGCGGGAATTCGTGCTGCCATCAGTTTCCTGCGAACGCTTTCCGCACGCATAGATACGCATGTTGACACGCTCGTTACCCCCCTGCCGCTGCAGATCAAAGCCGTTGCCGATTCGGTCTGGCAGCAGATCGATCTTGACGCCGGCAAAGTCAATATGGATTTCGGCTGCTTCGTAGACGGTGGACGGGTCGACGGCCGGGTCACTGCCGATCTGGCCACCGACGAGCCAACGTGGCGACTCACTTACACTGCCGACCGCCTGCAGCCGGGCAGCGTCGTCAACGCCTACCTGCGGCGAAC
>JBJKSL010000091.1:0-5196 GCA_046704145.1 Phycisphaerae bacterium | reverse complement strand
CCAATCGGCGTCGAACCAGATGTAACGGTGCACCTCGGCGTAGCTCATGCCGCCGCAGAGCAGGTCGAGCGTGCGGCGTTCGAGTTGGCCCATGGGGTCGGGCTCGGCATAGCGAACGGTGACCTGCGGCAGAACGGGCTCGATGGAGCCGTAGCCGACGAAGCGGGCGACCTCCTCGATGACGTCGGCCTCAATGGCGATGTCCTTGGTCGCTCGGAAAGTGGGCACCTTCACGCGCAGTTTGCCGTCTAGCTTTTCCACGCCGAAGTCGATGGCGGTTAGGATGCGGGTGATCTCATCCACGCTGATTTCGCGGCCCAGGTAGCGGCCTACGAAATGCGGATCGACTTCGATGGTGGTCGGCTTGGGCGGATTGGGGAAGCAGTCGCTGAGTCGGCTGGTCAGCTTCATGTCGGGCAGTTCCGGCCGGGCGAGGTGCACGAAACGCTGGATGGCGAGCACGGAATTGTGCGGATCCTGCGATTTTTCGAAGCGTGCGGAAGCGTCGGTGCGATGGCCGAGAGCGGCGGCGCAGCGACGGATGGTGGCGGCCTCGAAGTTGGCGGATTCGAGCAGGATGTCAGTCGTAGCGGCGGTGATCTCGGTGTCGGCACCGCCCATGATGCCGGCGAGTGCGACGGAGCGGCGGTTGCTCTGGATCATGAGTGCATCTGGCGGCATGGTGCGTTCGACGCCGTCGAGGGTGGTGAACTTCTCGCCGGGCTTGGCGACGGCGACCTCGATGCGATCGATCTTGGAGCAATCGAAGGCGTGCATGGGCTGGCCGAGTTCGGCCATGATGTAGTTGGTCAGGTCGACAAGGATGTCGATGGGCCGCAGACCCACGTGCGCGAGGCGGACCTGCATCCAGAGCGGGGCCGGTTGGGGCTGTACGCCAGTGAAACGCAGGGCGCTGTAACGCGGCGATTTCGCAGGATCGTCGATGACGATTGGCACTTCGGGCCGGGAGGCGTCTTCAAGCTCTTTGGCGGGCACGATTGGGTAGGGTTTGAGCTTGGAGCCGTAGATGGCGGCCAGTTCGCGGGCGATGCCGTAGTGGCCCCAGAGGTCGGGGCGATGAGTGATGGACTTGTTGTCGACCTCGATGATCCAGTCGTCGAACAGGGCCATGTCGACGGGGCTGCCGGGCTTGGTGGTCGGCGGCAGCCATACTGCGCGCTGGCCTACGGTGGGCAGGCCGAGGGCGTCGCCGGGCACGATCATGCCTTCGCTGTCATGGCCGGCGGCTTGGCGCTTGGTGACGGTGCCGATCTCAGGCAGGGTGGCACCGACGGGTGCGTAGATGACGCGGTCGCCAGGCTGGAGGCCTTCGGCGATGCTCACGGTGTCGACTTGCTTGCCGCCGAGGTCGGCGCGGACGGCGTAGGTGCGTTCGGTGCCGGCGATGGGTGCGACGGAGATAATCTCTGCCGCGATCAGACCTTTGGCGGTCGTGGCGATATGCTCGACGCCCTCGACCTCGGCGGTGGTGACGGTAAAGCGTTCAGCCAACGCACGCGGGTCGATGTCGGCGGGCAGGTCAACGAAATCGCGTATCCAGTTCAAAGAAATAAGCATTGTCTTTCTTCCAACGAGCGGCAGGGCTACCCCGCGCTAACGTCCACAAAAACTTGCACATGGCTTCTGTGGGCGTTGTGGTGACACCTCGCCAAGTATTCTACGGTGGCGCACCGGGGTCACAGACCCCGGCTCTGACCATCAATCTTTCTCGTTTAAAGCCGGCCCGGCTCGTTTTTCGGGTCGGACGATTGGGCGCAGGTCGCCGCTGTTTAAGCCGCGGATGTCGCGGACGCCGTACTTCATCATGGCCAGGCGGGTCAGGCCCAGGCCGAAGGCGAAGCCGGTGTACTCATGCGGATCGATGCCGCCGAAACGCAGCACGTTCGGATGCACCATGCCGCAGGGCAGGATCTCCACCCAGCCGCTACGCTTGCAGGTCGGGCAGCCCGTGCCACCACAGATGCCGCATTGCATGTCCAGTTCGAAGCCGGGCTCGACGAAGGGGAAGTATCCCGGCCGCAGCCGCACCTTTACGTCGCGATGAAAGACCTCGGTGAGGATCAGCTTCATCACCGCGATGAGGTTGGCGATGGAGATCTGCTTGTCGATCATCAGGCCTTCGAGCTGATGGAAGGTGTTGGCGTGCGAGGCGTCCTCCGTCTCGTAGCGGAAGACGCGGCCCGGGGCGATGATCCGCAACGGCGGGCCCAGGCGTTCCATGGCTCTAAGCTGGCACGGCGAGGTGTGCGTCCGCAGCAGCCAGTTGTTTGCCAGCCAGAAGGTGTCCTGCATGTCGCGGGCGGGGTGCATCTCGGGGATGTTGAGAGCTTCGAAGTTGTAGTACTCGGTCTCCATCTCCGGTCCGCCGACGACGATGAAGCCGAGGCGGGACATGATCTCCTCGACCTCCCACTGGACGGCGGTCACCGGGTGCACGCTGCCGCGCGGCACGACGGGGCCAGGCAGAGTCGGGTCGAAGGTCTGCTCGCCGGCGGCGGCCTGCTTGTCGGCAGCCTGCTCGAGCTTGGCGCGGGCGGCGGCGAACTGTTCGGTGATCTGCTTCTTGGCGATGTTGACGGCCTGGCCGAAGGGGCCGCGCTGCTCCTTGGGTAGCTTGCCGATCTGGCCGAGGAGCTTGCCGAGCGGGCCTTCCTTGCCGGTGATGCGGCTTTCGGCCTGGCGGAGTTCGTCCACGGTCTTGGCGGCGGCGATCAGTTGGCCGGCGTCAACGGCGACCTGTTCCAATTGTGACTGCAATTGTTGCGACATTTGCCTTCTCTGCCTGCGGCGGAAGGGGGCAGGCACTTCGTAACTTGTGATTTTCGGCAGCGTCACGGCTGCTTGACTGGGAGCCAATCCCCTTTTGCCAGAGGCTCCCGAGCTGTCACGATAGGACCTCAGCGTTGTGGTTTCAAGCTCAGAGGGTCATGGGGACGGCTGAGTGCTCGGGGGTCGGCGGGGCAGAATGAAGCGCGGCAGGTCTGCAAGCCTCCGACGGCTGAGGAGCGGACCGGAAATCACGCGTTGCACGACTTGGTATCGGTCGTAAGCAGCTGAATCGGGCCAAGTCGCTGTTGCCTGCATCTCGTGGGCCTCGTCGATCAGAGTTGGATCGAGGTTGGCCAGTCGTTCTCTCCAGTTCGGCAGCAGGTTTATGGCGGCGTTGCTCTGCGGGTAGCCCGTGGGTATTTCGAAGTCGGGATGGCCCACGCGAGCGTGGCCGTCCTCATACCCGCGAGCGACAAATGCATCCGTCAGACCGTGCTTGTCGATTATTCGGACGTTTGGGCCGGCATGATAGGGGAGGATGCCGACATTACCGATCTCAAGCGTGACCGAGCCGAAGCTCTCCGCGTAACGGCGGAGCAGATCGCCGATGGTGCGGGTGCCGGTTTCGTAGGGCCAGAGAAACTCTACAGGTTCTACGAAGGGATTGGTCCAGTGTTTGGGGCAGTACCAGACCCATTCGTCGGCCACGCCGGTGTTTTGAAACATCGGATCTCTGCATTGCAGGTCACTCAGCGAGCAGACGCCGGCAGCAAGGATGCCGGACAGGGTGGCCAAGGAGCTCCATTTGGGTAGTGAGATGCAACCAACGGCTACGGAGCCCACGACCAACGCAGCTCCGGCAACATACAGATCGAATGAGTTACCGTAACGAGCGATCAACCCAAGAGCGTACACCGCGTTTGCCAGCAGCCAGACCACATAAACGGTCCGCCTGCGGCGAGGTATTCGCAGGGTGATATAAGCTGCAGCTACCGCCGTCAGTGCATATCCTGCCAGCATGCACAGGACGATATTCGTAACCAGAGAGACGTTGCTGTCGGCGAGTAGCAGACACAACGCTTTATCGACGAGAGCGGAAAGGATTTCGATCCAGTGGGTGGCACTGTAGACCGCGACCACCGCGGCAAAGGCCAAGCCCAATCGCACGAGATTCTCTCGGCGGGCCAAAGCGCGAGCGGCTCCTGAGTGGGCGAGGAGGACGATCGACCCTACTAGAACCGGCAGGAAGAATCTGCCGCGCATGAAATCGCCGCCGATCGCGAAGACGTAGGCCAGATGAGCGACGAGGGCCAGCGAAAGTGCGGCAGGCATGAGCTGTCGAGGTTTTGTTTCGCCTCGGCTCCGGCGGATGCTCCACAAGCCGCAGATTATGGCCAGAGGCATGAGGGCAAGGTGCAACGGTTCGCTGGACAGGTAAACACGGGCGTAAGTCAGTGCGCGCGGGAGGGTGACAGAAAGCGGCGCGCTCACCTTGGCGTAGGCGGTGTTGGGCAGAGGCGAGCCGTAGTAGATGGTGGCGAAGCCGTACCAGGCCAGGAGTATGAGCACAGGGCCCAGCACGGTGGGCACGAAGCGGAAATCGGGGGCGAGGCCGGCACGGCGATCCCGTCGCCATTGCACGACAGCTGCTATCAGAATGGGCGTGCAGAGGACAGCGAGGTCCGGGCGAGTGAGCAGCAAGAGAGCACACAGCCAGGAGACGGCGGTCAGGGGGACGGGCTCGTTCGGCACTCGCGAGGCGAGCCGGCCGAACAGGATGGTGACCAACAGGGTAGTCAGCGAGGTCTCGAGACCGGAGGTCTGAAACTCGACGAAGGTGCGGGAACTGAACAGGGCAACGAAGGCGAGGATCAGCAGGAGTCGACGCTCGGGCCGGCGGCGGAGGAACCATGCCAAGGCCCCTGTGGTGGCAATAGAGAGCGCGAGGCCCGTGGCGACCGCGAACGCATAGACATCCACCAGAAAGCTGCCGGCCAGCAGGATCAGGAACCACAGCGGATGCGTGAAGCCCTGCACGCGCTCGCCGGCGTTGAACACCGGCCCATTGCCGGCGTGGACGTTCATCACGTATCGCATCGTGATGAAGGCGTCGTCAGTTACCCAGGCACGAAAGAGCACGAAGCCAAGCCCGGCGATTGCGAGCGCGACGGCAAGCAACAGGTAGGCTCTTGCCGCGGAGGCCTGGGCGGCGGCGGGAGCTTGCGATTCGGTGGATGGGAGCGTTGTTCCGTCCATACATAAGCTACAGGCGGGTCCCCGTCGGGAGCCCGCCTGTTTTCTACGATTAGTATGACTGGACCGACGACAAAAACGTCGCGGTCAGACTCCGGCCGTCTCAAGAGGCTTGGCGGCAGCGTCCTGCTGCTGGGCGGCGGGCTCGTAGGG
>JBJKSL010000090.1:0-3183 GCA_046704145.1 Phycisphaerae bacterium | reverse complement strand
GTCCGACGCAGCCCGCAATCGCGTACTGCGGTCGCGCAGCGGTCGGCGGCATCGTCTGGGCCAGGCTCGCGGCGGCCAGAAGTTCACGGCCACGTCGATCATCCACCACCTGATCACCAACGTGGCTGCTGAGTATGAGGATCGGCCGGGCGGTTACACCCGAGTCATCCACATCGGCTCGACCGGTCGCGTCGACAATGCCGAGATGGCCATCCTGCAGTTGGTCGGCCAGGAAGAGTCGCCGGGTACGGTGACCCGTCCCGAGAAGACCGCTCGCCAGCGTCGCGCCGAGCGCCGCTATGCCGCAGCCGCCAAGGCCATCAAGAAGGCCGGTCGCGGTGGCGCCACTGCCGTCGCCGAAGCTGAGCCGGAGCAGTCCGAAACCACCGAAGGTGGCGAGGCCTGATCCGCCGCAGACGATAATACGCATCCGCGTCCTTTTGCACGCGGCCACGTGCCCATGAGTCTTACGCACGGTTTCGGGGACGCTGCGGCGGGCACAAGTTCTAAGTGCGCCTGGTATAACACCCCGCGTGGGTAGCCAGTGCACGAGAAAAGGGCTCGATGCCATCAAGCATCGAGCCCTTTTTCCGTTACAAGACGTCGCTTTTCCTTATCAAGATCAAGACCAGGCGTTAGGGATTTCCATCATCGAATTGATGATCATGTTCTGCAACGCATCCCTCTCGCCGGGCGTGAGGCCGTCATTCCCGGTTTGCGGGACTGCAGCCGCGGAATCCGTTCCGGCGGTGGCATCAGGCAAGCAGCCGGTGCCGGCCAGAAACAGGGTCGAGAGCATGGCGAGAGCCAACAGAATTCGCATGTGGTTACTTCTCCTTCCATAAAAGCCAAGAAAACGTGATTTATAGAGATTGGGATTCATCTGTCAACCCGGAACTGCTGGCTGTTCTGTGTTCGTGCGTGAGTACTGTCTGCTATGCGACACCTATTCGCTTCTTTGTACGCTGTGGTGCTCGTCGAGCATTGTTTGCAGCGTCGTGCGAGGCACGAGTTTTCATACGCAGTAGTTATGGTTTTCGTTACGGTGCACAGCTCAAAGTCCCACGCCCACAGCTTTCGAATAGCATTGTGCCCAGAGAATGGCCCGCTAGAATACTGGCAGACACAGAAGGAGACTCAGCAATGCCCGACCCTGACTGCGTGTTCTGTAAAATCGTGGCTGGCGGAATTCCATCACTGAAGATCTACGAGGATGACGTAATCCTGTCTTTCCTCGATATCGGACCACTCGCGGAGGGGCACCTCCTGATCATCCCCAAGGTTCACACGGAAAGACTGGAGGATACCGATCCTGAGACACTGGCCCACGTGGCCCGGCAACTGCCGCGGCTGGCCAAGGCCGTGTTAAAGGTCACCGGCGCGACCGACTATAACCTCTTGCAGAACAACGGCCGCGTGTCGGGTCAGGTAGTTCCGCACGTCCATTTCCACATCATCCCTCGGACCGCATCCGATGCCATCGGCTATCGCTGGCCGGCTTCCACCTATGCGGCCTGACGAGCCGAGCAACTACAGCAGGAAATGATCGCCGTTTTGCGGTAAACTATGCCTTGACGCTGGCAGACCGCCTCGTCATGATCGGCGGGACGTAGAGAGTGACCGCATTGACGCGGGATGCGCCTCCGCCGGGGCAAAGGGGTGTGGGTTGATGGAATCATTATTCGCGAATGAAACGATCGCTAAGACCTTCCTTATCATGTATGCGATCGTGGTGCTGATGGTGTGCATCTATGGCATGCATCGGTACCAACTCGTGCACCTGTACTACAAGTACCGGCGCAACACCCCCAAGCTGAAGGCGTGCTTCCTCGAGTACCCGGTGGTTACTATCCAACTGCCGATGTACAACGAGCAGTCGGTGGCACGCCGTATAATCGATGCGACTTGCGGCATCGACTATCCGCGCGACCGATTAGAGATCCAGGTCCTCGACGACTCCACAGACGACACCGTAGATATTGCTTCCCAGGCCGTGGCCGACTGGCAGGCCCGTGGCTTCGACATCAAGTACATCCATCGCACCAACCGCGAAGGCTACAAGGCGGGAGCGCTGTCCAACGGTCTGAAGACCGCCCGCGGCGAGTACATTCTCATCTTCGATGCCGACTTCCTGCCGCCGTCGAACATCCTGGTCGAAACCATTGACTACTTCACCGACTCGAATGTGGGCATGGTGCAGGCGCGCTGGGAGCATCTCAACCGCGATCAGTCGCTGCTGACTCGCACGCAGGCCATCCTGCTGGACGGCCATTTCGTGATCGAGCACGCGGCCCGCAACTGCTCAGGCCGATTCATGAGCTTCAACGGCACGGCCGGCATGTGGCGACGAACCTGCATCGAAGACGCCGGCGGCTGGCAGCACGACACGCTGACCGAAGACCTGGACCTGTCCTACCGGGCACAGATGAAGGGTTGGCGCTTCCTGTTTCTGCCCGACCTGACCAGCCCGGCCGAACTGCCCCCGGACATGGAGGCCTTCAAGCAGCAGCAGTATCGTTGGGCCAAGGGCGGGGCCCAGACCTGCAAGAAGCTCCTGCCCACCATCCTGCGGAGCAAGCTGCCCAAGCGGATCAAGATGGAAGCCTTCTTCCATCTGACCAGCTGCACGGTCTATCTGTACGTCGTGTTGCTCACCATGTTGCTTTGCCCGGTGGTGTACATGAAGCTGCACTTCTTCGGTGATGTCAGCATCTACAAGTACCTGTTCGACGCCTCGGTTCTGATGGTGGCGACCTGCTCGGCGGGGACCTTCTATGTGGCCAGCCAACGCGTGCTGTTCAAGACCTGGTCGGACAGCCTGAAGTACGTGCCGTTCCTCATGTCACTCGGCATCGGCATTTCCTTGAACAACGCCCTAGCCGTGCTAACCGGCTTCTTCGGGAAGCCCGGTGAATTCGTTCGCACGCCCAAGTTCGGCGTGACCAACCGCAACCGTTCCTGGCAGAAACAGAGCGGCGGCAAGAAGAAGCGCATCAAGTGGCAGCCCTTTGTCGAGATGGCCATGGGCCTGTACCTGATGCTTTGCCTGCTCATGTGCATCTTCGATGGTAACATCACGGTTGGCCTGCCATTTCTCTGTCTGTTCATGGTCGGTTATCTGTATGTGCCGCTGACCACTTGGTTCGGCCACGCTTTCGCGGCCAGCAGCGAATCACAAACCGA
>JBJKSL010000089.1:0-4971 GCA_046704145.1 Phycisphaerae bacterium | reverse complement strand
CAACTGTTCCATTCGTTGCTGCCGGCGTTCTCCGGCGGTCAGCACAACGGAGGCCAGCGAGAGGTCACCGGCCATGCCCACAATCGCGGAAGCATCGCGTAACTCTCCGCGTAAGCCGCTGACCGTCAACGAAGCGCCCGCCAGAATATCAGCAGCGCCTTGCACGGCCAACTCTGGCCTCCACACAAGGCCGACCGCGGCGAATCCTGCCGCATGAACGGCCGCTAATGCATCGGCAGGCTCGCAATCCTTCGCCCAGTTTGTGCCGCAAGCAACTTGCATCAAGAATTCTCTTCATCGTTCGATCAGCTGCATGATTTCGAACGGCTTGGCCGCCCACCGCATGGGCGCCCCCGGCCCGACCGTCTGGACCGTCTGCATCTCGTAGCGACCGGCCCACTCCGGCGGCAACGGCCGTATACGGTCCACTGCCCGCACAATCACGTCCGGCGGATCGCGATCGGTTGCCGGATTGTAGTCACGCGGCAAGAGCACCACTCGCCAGCCGAACAGATTCAACGGCGGCACCGCATATGGGGCGGGTTCCGCAAACACGCCAACACTGCGACCGCCGACGAGCCGCAATTCCTCGACGACTTCGGCCGCCAGCATGCGTGACGACGGCCCCGTCGCATCGCTCACGAACGCCGGGTAATAGCGACTGCCCGGAACCGCGGCGGCCAGTCCCAACACGACCAGCAACTCCGGCCGCCATTCCAGCCGCTCAAGTACACGCCAGAAGCCGGTTGTCGCTCCGATCATCAAGGCCACATCGACAAGAACGGCAAAGCGGCCATACTCCGCCGGCTGACCGCTGGCAAACAATGCGAATTGACCTAACCCGAGTGCCGAGGGAGCGAACAACATCCAGGCGGAGTGCCGCCTGGCCCGAGTCTTGCGCAGCACGGCCCTGATTATTAATGCAATCGCAGCGATGGCGCCGCCAACCGCGATAGCCGGCGAAGTGCCCTGCCCGACAAGCCACGCCGCGTTCTCAATCGCCGGCCAATTCAAGCCGAGGGTAAACATCGCACGCGTGTTGCCCAGGTTGGACATCAGCAGTTCGCGGTTGTTGAACAAGTGCACAAACACGTAGGGGTTGGTGATGAAGTACACGGCCACTGCGATGCCGAGACCGCCCAGTCCGCTGCGAAGCTTGGCCTGCCATTCCTGCCGCATGAGCAGCGCGGCCACGAAGGGCAACACTAACGCCGGCCACGCCGTCAGCACCATGCTCACGGCCGCACCGGTGAGCACAGAACCGATCAGCCACCAGTACCGTTCCGCCGTCCGCACGTACTTGATGGTGGCCAAGGCGGCCAGCAAAATCAGCACCGCCCCGGGCAGATGGGGCTTGGCCTCGTGCGACATGTTCACAACCACCGGCATCATTATGTAGCAGAAACACGCGATGCTGCCGGCAACCAGTGAACCCGACAGCCGCCGCGTCAGTACGAGCACCGCCCAGGCCCCAAGCATGGCCCATGCGACGACGTACAACCGCGCAATCACGTAGAAGCGGCCGAAATCCGCCGGATGATCGAGGTACCACGCCAGATCGGGCGTAACCCGCACGATGCCGAGGGTGTTGCAGACCTTCAGCAATGCCCCGACGGGATAGATCCACAGCCCGCCATACTGATAGAGCTTCGGATCGAAATCGCCGCGCGAAGGCTTCATCCCGGCCAAGGCCAGAAACGTGACCATCTCGTCTGGCTGATAGCTATAGAGCCGATATCGCCGCACGATCTCCGCCCGCTGACGATCGGTGCGGTTCAGTACTACCTTGTTGTGGCGATCGCCCAATGGATTGCGGTCCACGTCCGCCCCTTGCGTTGCGGTGGATTCTCGCGAACCGGTCAATTCAAGGATCTTACTGCCCGACCAGGGTGCGTGAGTGCCAAATAGAAAATGATTGACTTCGCTCGAAGGCAGCCCCCAGGTGATGCCGCCGCAGAATACGGCCAGTGCCAGCAGCAATAGAAAGCCGAGCGCCACACGCTCCTGGCGAATGCGCTGCCGCACGAGGGCGGCCCGTGCAGGTCTGGTGGACATGGGTGGCGGCGGCTCGGGCATCATTCATCCTCAGCGAACCGCCCCGGCAAGGAGCAGACAGTCGGCAACCGTCAACAACCCCAACAGCAGACTGATCGCACCGTTTACAGTGAAAAAGGCCATGTTCACGCGGGAGAAATCATTCGCCCGCACCAGTGCGTTCTCAAACAGCAGGAGTCCTGCTACCACGATCACGCCAGCCGCATACAGCCAACCCAAATGCGCCATCGGCATCAGTGCTGCCAGCATGCACACGGTCCCCAGATGCGCCGCCCGAGCGATCCACAGCGCCGGCCCCGGTCCCAGTCGCGACGGCAAACTGAACAGCCTCTGCCGCCGATCAGTCTCGATGTCCTGACAGGCGTAGATGACGTCAAAGCCGCCGATCCACAGCGTGACCACGGCCATCAGCAAAACCGCCGGCCAGCCGATGCTCGCCGGATCGATGGCCAGCCATGCCGCCACCGGCGATACCGCGATGGCATTGCCCAGCACAAAATGCGACCACCGCGTGAACCGCTTCGTGTACGAATAAAAGCATAGATAGGCCAGCACCGGCACCGCCAGTGCCACAGGCCAGGGATTGCCTGCCCAGAAGTAAAACCCGGCACAACCGAGGATGAATACCAGTGACGCCCCCGCCAGGAACGCTGCCGCCTGCCCTCTGCTGATGGTCCCCGCCGGAATGGCCCGCCCCGCCGTCCGCGGATTGCCGGCATCAAGAGCCGCATCCACCAGGCGATTAAACGTCATGGCTGCCGACCGCGCCGAAACCATGCAGACGAGAATCAGTCCCAGTTGCACGAGATCCGGATAGGGTCTGGCCGTCCGCCCCGCCTCATACGCTGCCCGCGACGCCAGAAAAGTCGCCATCAGCGCAAACGGCAGCGCAAACACCGAGTGCGAGAACTTGACCATCTCGCCCCACCGGCGAACCAGGCCCGACGCTGCAATTTGCCCGTTTCCATTCACGCGCACGATGATACACAGCACCCGATCCCGCCGCCAACTCGGGAGAAGCTGCCAACAGAGCCAGATAGCGTGTTCGCGATTCCGCGGCCCCAGGTATCCTTTTCAAGGACCGAGGCATCTTGTTGCCATCAATGTCCGTCAACAAGTTGACGCGGTCCTAAGAAGAGATGTCGCGTAATCGCGAATAAGCATTCAGCTCGCACCCAGTAAACCTGCACCGTTCTGCTACTCACGCACCTTGGTCCACCACAGCGAGGCGGCCAGGAGCATGGACACCACCGAGGCTCCGATCCAGAATATGATCGCGGCATGGAAGTTGAAGTGGTGCACGCCGTTGACGACCGACTCGCCGCGATGCAACAGAAAAGCGCTGATGCGTTCCTGTAACCCCGCTGCCAGGTAGCTGAATACGCCGGTCATGCCGATGGCCGCCCCGGCCGCTTTCTTGGGCACGATGTCCACCGCAAAAAGCCCGCCCAGCACCGCCAGCAGGCCGCTGAGTGTAAACCCATAGACTACAAACGCGATGCCCAGGATGATCGGATGCCCTACCGGAGTGTAGAACATCACGATAAGTGCAATCACCTCGACCAGACCAAAGAGGAAAGTCACCGGTGGTCGGCGGGCCTTGAACAACAGATCGGAGATAAACCCGTAAGCGATGCAGCCACCCAGGCCGGCCGCAGTATTGGCACCAATTAGCAACCCGGCGCTCGTCGGCGAAAAGCCGCGTGCCTTCTCCAGATAGAGCATGCCCCAACTGATCAGGCCGTAGCGCGTCATGTACATGGTCGCACTCGCCAGGCACACCACCCACAACGCCGGATACCTCAGGACTCCCAACTGCTCGCGGAAGCTGATCGCGCCGCCCGTGCTCTTGGTTGGAGTTTCTTCATAACCTTGCCATTCCGCTATGGAAGGAAGGCCCAGCGTCTGCGGACGATCGCGCATGAGCAGCAAAACACCCACTGCCACGAACAGGCAGAAGATGCCCGGACCGATGAACCCCGCCCGCCACGCCGGCCCAAGAACGTCCGCATGCCTTGCCCACAGCACGACCAATGACGCGGTGCCCACGAACGTCAGCCCCTCGCCAATCGAATGCGATGCGCTCCACACGCCATAGGCCCTGCCCCGCTCGTGGCCCCCGAACCATCGCGCAATGGAAACGATGCAGGACGGTGCTCCAAACCCCTGAAACAGTCCGTTCATGCCCCACAACAGCACCCACAGCCAAAAGATGGTCGAACTGGCCATGACCAGGTTCGTCACCGCCGACAGCAGTACGCCAACCGCAAAAAACTTCCGCAAGTTGGCGTGGTCGGCCAGGAAGCCGTTGAACAGCCGCCCAAAACCGTACACGTACATGAAGCCCGAGCCGATCACGCCCAACTGAGCGGTCGTGAACACTCCGCCGTCGATGAGGTTCGGCTTGACGACGCTGAAGCCCAGCTTGCACGTGTACAAAAAACCGTAGCCGAAGAGAATGGACACCAGGATCGAGTGCCGGCATTGGCGGTAAGTGGCGTCGATCTCCGCCTGGTCGGCCAGCCGCGGGGCATCCGGACCGGTGACGAAGAATCGGAAAGGGTTGAAACTTTTCCAGCTGACGGGAGGCTCGATCCCCGGCGGGGTCAATACAGGCGTCGACATACTAATACCTCTTTCCGCCCTCCCGGGCTGACACTCATTTGGGACTGGCTTGCATCCAGTCGGATTCCAAGCTCTCGGAAACGGGCTCTACCCCCTCCAGCGCACGTTAAGCTTATGCGAAACGCCCAGCAGGTCCAGCACCCGGGCCACCACGAAGTCGACCAGGTCCGACACACTCTGCGGCCCGAAATAAAACCCCGGACTGGCCGGGCAGATGATCGTCCCCGCCTGCTGCAGCCGCAGCATATTCTGCAGATCGATGCCGCTCAAGGGCATCTCGCGGTGCACCAA
>JBJKSL010000088.1:0-2648 GCA_046704145.1 Phycisphaerae bacterium | reverse complement strand
GGTTGCGGCAATGAGATCATGAGCGAGTCGCCCATGGCCCGCAAATTCATCATCGATTCGCTGAAGATGTGGTTGGAGGAGTATCGAGTTGACGGCTTCCGGTTCGATCTGCTCGGCCTGATGGATTTTGAGACGGTCAAGCAGGTCAAGGCGGAACTGCAGAAGGTGCGGCCGGATGTGTTGCTGTGGGGTGAGCCGTGGACGGGAGGGCTGACGCCCCTAAAGCCGGTTACGGATAAGGGACTTTTGCGTGGCACGGGAATAGCCTCTTTCAACGATCAGTTTCGGGATGGGGTCAAGGGCGATCGTGATGGCGGGCCGCCGGGATTCATCCAGGCGGGTGAGCACATCGATATTGTGAAGCGCGGCCTGGAAGGGGCGGTGCACGATTTCGCGCAGGATCCGGCGGACACCGTGAACTATTTTGAGTGTCACGACAACCTGACCAGTTGGGACAAGCTTCTGCAGACGTGCCCGGAAGCCCCGGAGGAGCAACTGCAGCGGATGGCCAAGTTGGCGGCGTTGCTGTTGTTCACGGCTCAGGGCATCCCGTTCATGCAGGCCGGTCAGGAGTTCGGCCGCACCAAGCGCGGGCATTCCAACAGCTACAATCTGCCGGACTCAGTGAATCAGATCGACTGGGCGTTGAAGAAGCGCCGGCGGGGGCTTTGCGAGTACTACCAGGGGCTGATCGCATTGCGGAAGGCGCATCCGGCGTTCAGATTGCGTCAGCGGTCGGATGTGGAGTATCGCGTGTGGTTCGGTGATGTGCCGAACCCAAAGTGCATCGCCCACATCATTCACAGCGCCGATTATCCAGGCGAGCCGGCCGAAGCCATGGTGCTGCTGTATAACGGGCACTGGGAGACGGTTGAATTCTCCCTTGGCGAGGGGGTTTTCTCAATTCATGCTGATGCCGACAAGGCATCGCTCGAGCCTTTGGGTACGGTCGAAGGGCATATATCCGTACCGGCGCACTCGGGCGTGATGCTTTGTCGATGATGCCGCGTCCAACCCGACCGGAAACGCAGTGATTGCGGGCAGATCGAGCCTGCCAATACAGATATCGCTGATGACCTGTGGCCAGTCCCACTGATTCAACCTCATGCCAGACCGAACGTAATGGCAGCCGCCGCGCTGTCCGAAATCTGCTGGTCGCGTAATGCAAGTCCACCGTCACGCGCGGTTTTCGCCAAGGTTTTTCGGGTGACCTCCCCAAATTTCATGGCCGCACCGGCTTCAGCGTTCGTGGTTCGTGGCCGATAACCTTATGTCGTATCGCAGTTTTCCGTTCTGGACCAGTTAGGCTGGCCCCTCGAAACCCGGCCCTTCGAACGCCGACAGGCCGCCGGCCTCAACACAGGGAGATGGTACGTGTCCAACAAACTGTCCCGGATCTTTGCCGTTCTTATGATTCTGGCTGTTCTTGTTGTCTGTGGATGTCCCTCTGCCACGCCTCCCCAAACGCCGAATACCGTCGAGGACGAGCTGGACGATCCCGCACCACCGCTTGCGATTATTCTCGCCAGCCGTACCACCGTGGTTCCCGGCGATGCGGTTCAAGGTACTGCCGAACTGACACTGCAAACCTATCCCACCGTGTCTGGAACCGTGACCTGGAGCATGAACAAATCCGTCGGCTCGTTGAGTGCCAGCGGTGTTCGTGCAACATATAAGGCACCATCGACTATCGGCTCGGACGGGACCGAGGTGACCGTCTCCGTTGCGGACGAGGACGGTGAGCTGGCTTCCATCGCCATTAAAATCGTGGACCCCGTCAGCGCCGGCAAACTGAAGTTCTCCAAGCTTGCCGTCAACGTGACGGAAGGCGACAGCCACGGTGCGACCTACGGGATCAGCCTCCGCACGCAGCCTGCCTTCGACGTGACTGTGACGTTGACTTCGGCCGGCCAGGCTACGGTCAGCCCGGCCACGCTGACGTTCACTCCCGGCAACTACAGCACCGCGCAGTCGGTCACCGTGGTCGCCACCAACGATCTTGATGTCGAAGGCACGCACGTAACCAGCATCTCCCATGCGACCGCCAGCGACGACCCCAACTTCGACAACATCGTCACCAGCGACGTAAGCGTCACCATCACCGACAACGACGCCGCCACCGTTCAGTTTGCCGACGCCACCAGCGCGATCGGCATAGAGGGCGAACACATGGTCGGCGTCAAGCTCACCGTCCCCTCCGGCGCCCGGCTCTTGGCTCCGGTTGTCGCGAACATCGCCGACGCCGGCACTGGGACCGCGGTCAAAGGCACCGATTACAGCACGATAGGTACTGTTCGCGTTACCTTCCCGGCCGGATGCCAGAGCAATACTCTGTTGCTGGTGCCGATCGACGTGCTACAGGTACTCGCGACCGGCGGCACCAAGACCATCGTCCTGGCTGTCACGAGCTCGACCGCGAACGTCGGTGCCAACGCCACCCACACCGCGACCATCTACGATCCGGACCTGGCCGGCAAAGTTGTGCTTTCGACAACGTCCGTCGCTATTACCGAGGGCGGCTCAACCGGCACCTACACGGTCCGCCTGCGGTCGGCCCCGATCGGAGACGTGACCATCACCCCCGTTCCGAATTCCCAGGTGACGGTCAACCCGGCCGCCCTTACGTTTACCTCCGCCAACTACAACAC
>JBJKSL010000087.1:0-6193 GCA_046704145.1 Phycisphaerae bacterium | reverse complement strand
GCTCTGCCCATCCTCAACGTGAACGAATCGCTCGGAGGATCAGATGACTCAGATGGGCCGCATCATCATTCTGGCCGGCTTGGTAATCGTCGGTATCGGCGTGGTTGTCTGGTTGCTGGGGCGGTTGGGGTTCCGTGGCCTGCCGGGCGACATCCGGTACCAGGGCGACAACGTCAAGATCTACTTCCCGATCGTCACCAGCCTCGTGCTGTCGGTTCTCCTGACCGGGCTGATGTGGCTTATCGCGTATTTTCGCAGCCGGCACTGAAATTCCGAGAGGCGTATTGGCTTTTTTGCTTCACATTGCCGAAAACTACTTCTGTTCGAGGTGATGCATGAGCGATCTGACAGATTCGGCCGGGCGCGTTTTGGGCGTGGTCATCCCCGCCTACAACGAGCAGGCGACCATCGAAACCATCCTCCGCAAGGTCGACGCCCTACCTTGTGTGCGGGAAATCGTCGTCGTTGACGACTGCTCCAAGGACCGGACCGCCGACATCGTCGAGGCCTTCGACTCGCCCCGCGTGAAGCTCATCCGCCAGCAGCCCAACGCCGGCAAGACGGCCGCCGTCCGACGCGGCATCGCCGAGATCACCAGCCCCATCACGATCATTCAGGACGCCGACCTGGAATACGACCCGGAAGAGATCCCCCTGGTCATCGACCCCATCATCGCCGGCCATGCCGACGTCGTTTACGGCAGCCGCTTTCTCGTCCGCCGGGCCGCCCGCGTGCTGTACTTCTACCACTACGTGGCCAACTGCGGCTTGACCCTGCTGTCGAACCTGCTGACCAACATCAACATGACCGACATCGAGACCTGCTACAAGGCCTTTCGCACGCCGGTCATCCAGCGTATGCCGCTGACCAGCAAGGGCTTCGGCATGGAGGTCGAGATCACTGCCATGATCGCCCGCACCCGGGCCAGGGTCTACGAGGTGCCCATCTCCTACTACGGCCGCACCTACGAAGAGGGCAAGAAGATCGGCGTCAAGGACGGCATCCACGCCCTGTGGTACATCGTCTCGTACAACCTGTGGAGATCCCGCACCCGCCCGTATCGCGAATACGCTCAGAGCGTAAACGACTGGCTCCAGAGCCAACGCACCTCCGCCCACGCACCCCGCGCCGAGTCGGTAACCGCGTAACCGCGGTCCGCGCCGGAAAACACGCTCGGCGACCAGGCCGTCCCTCGCCCGGTGGAGTAGCATTGCGCAACCTCCGCCCGGTGGAGTAGCATCGCGCAAACAAAAGCCCACGGCAGGCTTGCCGTGGGCCGTATTCTTCTCTTCTTCCGGCTCAAAGCCCATAGCTCAAGGCTCAGAGCTTCTTCCCTACACCGTCCCCGCCGCGCCCGTTGCGATGGGCTCGCTCACGTATTCTCGTGGATCGGTGACGTGCCCGGTCAGTGCCGAGGCCGCCACCGTCAACGGGCTCGCCAGGTACACGCCGGCATTCTTGTCGCCCATGCGACCGGGGAAGTTGCGGTTCGTCGTGCTGATGCAGGCCATCGGTGAGTTCAGCCGACCGAACGTATCCTGCGGGCCGCCCAGGCACGCCGCACACGACGCCGGCCCCATCGTGCAGCCCGCGTTCTGCAGCACTTCCCAGATGCTCTTGTCGCCATCGGCCTTAGGCTCGCCGCGAACGTTCAGCCGCAGCATATCTGCGTGCACTTCCGTCGAGCCCGGCACTACGAACGTCGGCACCTTCACCTGCTGACCGTTGAGGATCGACGCTGCGAAGATCATGTCCGTGATCTTGCCGCCCGTGCACGAGCCCAGATAGGCCCGGTCGACCTTGATCTCCTTGCAGTTGCGGGCCGTCTCCTTGTTGTCCGGCGAGTGCGGCTTGGCCACCATCGGCTCCAGTTTGCTCAGATCCCACTCGTAGACCGCGTCGTACTTGCAGCTGGCATCGTCCGTCACGACCTCCCAGTTCGGCCGATTGGACCGCGCCCGCACGTAGGCCAGTGTCTTCTCATCCACGTCACAGATGCCGTTCTTCCCGCCGGCTTCGATGGCCATGTTCGTCAGCGTCATGCGATCTTCGAGCGTCAGGCTGGCGATGCCCTCGCCCGCGAAGTACATCGACTTGTAGGTGGCCCCGCTCGCGCTGATCTCGCCGATCACCGCCAGGATAAGGTCCTTGGCCGTCAGGTAGGGCGGTATCTGCCCGTGGAAGACGAACTTCATCGTTGGCGGCACCTTCAGCCAAAGCTTGCCCGTGCCCATGACGAAGCCGGCGTCCGTGTTGCCCACGCCGGTGGCGAACTGGCCGAATGCGCCAGCCGTGCAGGTGTGGCTGTCCGTGCCGATGAGCACCTCGCCTGGGCGCAGATGGCCTTCCTCGGGCAGGGTCTTGTGGCACACGCCCTTGTACTTGGTCTGCGTTGGGTCTTTGTACGGGCTGGGGATGCCCTCGCCCTGCATGAAGTCAGGGTCGTAGTAGTATTTGATGCCCTGCTCGCGGACGAAGTCCCGCAGGATCTGGATGTTGCGATGGGCGTGGGTGTCGGCCGTAAAGATGTAGTGGTCGGGGATGATCACCACCCGCTCGCGGTCCCACACCTTGGCCGTCGGCCCGAACTGTTCTTTGAACACGCCGATCGTGCCCGGCCCGCACACGTCGTGCGTCATCAGCACGTCTACGTTCACCCATACGTTCTCGCCCGCAGTCACGGAGGCCTTCCCCGCGTGCCGGGCCAGGATCTTCTGCGTCATCGTCATCGCTGGCATGCTGCTAAGTCCTTTCTGTGCCTAGTCCGGCCATTCTACCCATTCCCTCCGCCCTGAACAAACGCCCTGAACGAACCGCGCCGACCCGCCCCAGAGAAATGCCATCCCCCAAACATCATCGCCCAAGCGTCAAGGCCCACACCCCGCACCCCGACCATCGTTGAGCCGCAACCCCGAAAGGGTGGGCTTTTCGGCGCGACCCTCCGGAGCAGCGTTCCTTTTATTCCTGAGAAGCTCTCTTGTTCCCGAGAAGCTCTTTGAAATGGAAATATGCGACGTGTAGTGGGCAGTTCCCGTCCGTTCTTCTCTTCAATTCAACATTCTGCATTCAGCATTCTACATTCTCTTCGCTCCCCCGATCTGCAGATACGAACCCAACGCGAGGGATCAGTGGGGATCTCGCGCGGATCTCTTACGACCCGCGTGCCCTTATCCCTTGCGTTTCGCAAGGTTTGGGGGATATGCAGGTATCGAGACCTGCGAAAATGGCACAAATGCCCTAATTGCCGGCAGTTAGCGCACGCTGGCCAGTCAGTCTTTCCATCGCCGTAACGACTTCCACTCGCTGCGGCAAGCTCTCCTTCGGGGGGCTACTTCCCGGAGGACAGGATCTTCATGGCCTTCTTGGCGTCGGCGACACTGTCGAAGGCCGCGTGTATGACGCACTTGCGACCGATGATGCCCGCACAGAGGCCGCGGAGGCTGATGCCTGCATCGCCGATGGTCCGGCAGATCGCCGCACCCACGCCAGGCTTGTCCGCCACCTCGATTCGCAGGGCGCCCATATCCGCCGCCTTGGTGAAGCCGGCCTGCTTGGCTGCCTTGGTCTGGGCAGCACCCTCCAGCCCGGCAACGTACACCACGCCCACGCCGGGCTGGCTGGTATCTCGCCGAGCGTTCACAAACTGCAGGTTCGCCCCGCCTTCCGCCAGGGCCGACAGCTTCTCCGCCAGCGCCCCCGGCCGATCCTCCATGGTCGTCGACCAGACCTCCGCGTGACCGATCTCCAGGTTCGTAAGCCGCGTCTTTTCAGCAGTCACAGTCATGGCGTACCCTCTACAAGAGAAAAGGTGATTAGTCGTAACACTACACTTGTTCAATAAAATCCTATGCCGCATCATGTCAATAGTTAGGGGCATGTATTGGGCACTAAGTCGCGAGTTTCCGGCTCTGCCCCAGCCGTCGGCGGGCGTTGCCCCCGATGCATGCAGGACGCGTTGAGACGGCCGCTCGCCGATCGATGCTCCGCCGTCAAGTGTGGGAACGGCTTCTGCCCAGAGTGTGGGACCGGCTTCCAGTCGGTCACTTTCTGGAGGGTGAGCGGCCGACTGTTTGCAGGAGAAATGCTGTTCTGACGGCCCTTTACGCGGGGCTTCCCCATTCCCGCCGCCATCGTGTATCATGCCGCCATGCCTACGCCAGCCAATACCCCACAAATCGGCAGCGAACGCAACCCCTGGGTCTGGGTTCCGTCTCTGTACTTCGCCCAAGGCATCCCCTACGTCATCGCGATGATCGTCTCCGTGGTGATGTACAAGCGGATGGGGATCTCCAATACCGACATCGCCCTGTACACCAGTTGGCTGTACCTGCCGTGGGTGATCAAGCCGCTGTGGAGCCCATTTGTGGACATGTTCAAGACCAAACGGCTGTGGGTCTTGAGCATGCAGATGGTCATCGGGGCGTCTCTCGCGGGGGTCGCGTTGACCATTCCGCTGCCTCACTTCTTCCAGTACACGCTGGCCATCCTGTGGCTGGTGGCGTTCAGCTCCGCAACGCACGATATCGCCGCCGACGGCTTCTACATGCTGGGCCTCGATCAACACGAACAGGCTGCCTTCGTCGGCGTCCGCAGCACCTTCTACCGCATCGCCATGATCTCCGGACAGGGCCTGCTGGTGATGCTGGCCGGCTTCATCGAGTCCTCCGGCGGACTGCCGCCCGTGAATCTTAATGTGACGGCATCGCCTGACGCGGCCAACGCGCCCTTTGTGTACGCCACCACTGCACCGGCCGCCGTTGCCGATCAGCCGCTCGCGGTCGTTGCCGAGCCGGCCGAACTGACCATCAGCACCACCGCGCGATCCAAGGAAGAGATCGCCGCCATGCAGGCAAAGGTCAAAGCCAGCAACGAGCAGAACGGCTTCGTGGCCAAAGAGACCGAAAAAGCCAAGGAAGAGCCTTCCTGGTGGACGCGCACCGTCTCCGAGCCGATGGCAGGCTACCTTCGCTCCCATTTCGGTGAACAGAAGGCCAAGGGCGGACAGACTGGCAACGTCGGCGTCGCCATGCTGCACCTGTCCAGTAAGCCTGAAGCCGGCCGTGAAGTGGCCGTGGTGCTCGATCGCACCAAAGGCGACAACAGCATCGAAATAATCCAGGGAGCCCGGCTGGCCTTCAACGAAAACAACTGGGACAAGCCGGCCATGGTCATGTTCCGGCTGGATCCCATGCTCAAGACTCAAGCGCAGGCCACCTTCACGGGGAAATCCGGCAACATCCCCTTCGCCTGGACCACGGTGTTCATTATCCTGGCCGCGTTCTTCGCAATTTCGGTGGTCTACCACAAGTTCATGCTGCCGCGTCCGGTGAGCGACCGACCGGCGGCTTCCGGCGGCGTCAACAGCATCGTGACCAACTTCATCCGCACGTTCTCCTTGTTTTTCAGCAAGAAGAACATCGTGATGATCATGGCCTTCCTCTTGCTCTATCGCTTCGCGGAGGCCCAACTGGTCAAGCTCATCACGCCGTTCCTGCTCGATTCGCGTGAGGCGGGTGGCCTGGGCCTGACCACCAGCATGGTCGGCTTCGCCTACGGCACGGTCGGCGTCGCAGGCTTGATGGTCGGCGGGTTGCTCGGCGGTTACGTCGTCTCGCGCCAGGGCTTGAAGTTCTGGATCAAGCCGATGGTGCTCATCATCAACCTTGGCGGGTTGATGTACATCTTCCTGTCGCAGGTGCAGCCGCACAGCTTTGCGGTGGTCTGCGGGGCGGTGGGCGTCGAGCAGTTCGGCTATGGATTCGGCTTCACCGCCTACATGCTGTTCATGATTTATGCCGCCGAGGGCGAGCACAAGACCGCACACTACGCTCTCTGTACCGGCTTCATGGCTCTGGGCATGATGGTGCCCGGCATGTTCAGCGGCTGGCTCGAGGACATCATCGGCTACCAGCACTTCTTCATCTGGGTGTTGCTGTCGACCATCCCGAGCTTACTGGTGGCTTTCACTGTGAAGGTGCCCGCCGGCTTCGGCGTGAAGCAGCCCAAAGCGGCAGTGGCTGCCGCGGAGGCACAGGCCGAAGAGGCACCCGCGGCGGGATGACGAGCGGGCCTAGAGGATCGATTTCGCCAGCAGCACAACCTCGCGGTCGGGGAAGATTTCCGGCTCCCAGGCTACTTGCCCGGTGACGTGCATGCCCATGGCTTTGTAGAACGCAGCCGCACTCTCGACCAG
>JBJKSL010000086.1:0-15766 GCA_046704145.1 Phycisphaerae bacterium | reverse complement strand
TGTCTGGGGTGGCTGGTTGGTTCCGGGCCGGCCCGCGGCGGGCTCGACAGCATCGGCCGCGGCCACCGCCTGCACGGTGCCGGTTGCGATGCGGGCCACAGTCAGGCTCGGGGGCTCGATGGAAATTGGCTCCATGACAGGATGGGCATTCCGTTGGTCGGCCGGTGCCGTGTGGGGCTTGAAAGCTGCTGCCGCAATCGGCACAGGTGAAGGTTCGCTGATCGCGAAGCATGGTAGTACCTCCTTGAAATAGGAGCATCTTGGGGCCAAGCAGGGCCTGAGCTACTTTGTGACGTGCCGAGGCGACCAGACTGCCGAAGGTGGCACGGGAGATGCCCATTTGCTCGGCGGCGGTCTCATGGTAGAGACCCTCGAGGTCGGCCAGGCGGATGGCCTCGAGTTCATCGAGTTGCAGCTCGACGCTTTCGAGGGACCGGCCGGGGACGCCGCAGGGTTTGAACGCGGTCACATCCGGTTTCGTTCCGATCCAGCGGCATTTGTGGGGTCTGGTCATTGGTTCGGGCTCCTACGTTATTAGCATATGCTAGTAACTGGGGATGGATTTGTCAAGCAGCTTGCGAAGCGCAAGGGATGGGGTCCCCGAAGCGGAATGTGGGGTTGTCAATGAGCCGCAGGAATAACAGGCGCGGTGTTCCGGGGTAGGCCTATGACGTGTTGCGAAGCCGCAAGCGGCGGACGGGGAGAGTGCGGGAGGCGGGGCGCGGGGACAGGGGGAAGAAAGCTCCTGGCGCCCTGGCGAAAATGTCGCCAAGAGGCGGGGTTGGGACGGCGGGTTTTCGACCATTTCAGAGGGGCTGCGGAGGGGGGCAAGACTGACAGTGAATGGTGGATAAGTTGTAGGATTTGCGGTATGTTACTGGCTGTCGTGGCAAGCTCAATCGGAGGTGGAGCAGACCGTCGGTCGCCACCTGCCAGCAGGTCTTGGGAACGCAACAGGTTTTCCACGGGCTCGGGGCGGGGCGAGAGCCGCGTAATGACCTGCTCCGACGAAGCTTACGCGGTCAGCCGACCCGGTGATGTCATAAATCACAGGGCCCAAGATAACTATCAGTTCTCTATCTAACAAAGAGTGAAGAGAAGAAGGCTGTTGTGAACAGCAACAGCCGCGAAAAGGAGCGAGGCACCCATGCACGTGATCGTAAGCCGTAGTGCCCTATTGGAGGTTCTGGGAGCCGCTTCGGGGATCGCTGCCACGCGCACGACGAAGGAAGTGCTCAAGTGTGTGCGGCTGACCACGAAGGACGATGCGCTCCTGGTGAGCGCGACGGACCTGGAGGTAGCGCTGCGCGTTGAGGTGCGGCAGGTAGAGATCAAGAAGAAGGGCGACCTGCTGGTGCCGGCGGACAAGCTGATGTCAATCGTACGCGAGAGCGTGGACGACACGTTGACTATCGAGGCGGACGAACAGGCCTGTCACATTCGGGGCAAGGACAGCCACTTCGAGGTGTATGGTCAGGATCCGCGTGAGTTCCCGCCGGTGCCGGGGCTGGAGGGCGAGCCGGACGTGCAGGTCGAGGGGCCGGTGTTGGCCGACCTGATCAACAAGACGCTGTTCGCGGTGGCCAAGGAGAACACGCGGTATGCGATCAACGGCATCCTGTGGGTGAAGCAGGGCAAGAAGCTGGTGCTGGTGTCGACGGATGGTCGGCGGTTGGCGCGGGCCCAGGGGGCGGCGGAAGAGGCGGCTGGCGAGGATGCTCAGATGATCGTGCCGGCCAAGACGGTGCAGGTGCTGCAACGCGTGCTCGGGCACATCGAGGGCAAGGCGGCGGTGAAGTTCTCGCCGAATCAGATCATCGTGCAGGCGGACAGCTACGTGGTGAGCTCGGCCCTGGTCGAAGGGCACTTCCCGCAGTACGAGGATGTGCTGCCTAAGGACAACGACAAGAAAGTGGAGCTGCCGACGGAGGAGTTTCTAAGTGCGGTGCGGCGGGCGGCGTTGCTGACAAACGAGCAGTCCAAGGGTGTGCGGCTGAAGTTCGATAACGGGCAACTGGTGTTGAGCAGCCGGGCACCCGAGCAGGGCGAGGCGACCATCTCGCTGAAGGTGGATTACAGCGGGCCGGAGGTGGAGATCGGCTTCAACCCGGTGTTCCTGGTGGAGGCGTTAAAGGTGGTCGGTGGGCCGTCGATCACGCTGGAGATGAAGGAGGCCAGCCGGCCGGGATTGTTCCGCGTGGGACAGACATTCCTGTATGTGGTCATGCCGGTCAACCTGTCATAGAAGGAGCTCTCAGCTCTCAGCTATCAGCCAGAGAGAAGAGGCAAAGGCCAGAGGCTGGTTTCCAGTGGTGGAAAAGCTCTCGGATGAACAATTAAAATACATACAGGGGAACCGCGACCGGCGGGTTTCTCGCCGTTTTCCGGTGTCGGTAGGGAGCGTGGCGGCCGAGGTGGCCAAGTCGGGGTTGTTGACTGGTCCCGCATGGCGTCGGCGGCTGGTGGGGGTGCTGGAAGAGGATGGCGGCGAGTTGTTGAAGCACGCCTCGTTGATCGGCGTCCGCAGTGGCGTGTTGCGGTTGCACGTGGCGGACCCGGCGCTGATGTACAGTCTACGGCTTGCGTGGGAGCAGCGACTGCTGCAGTTGCTGCGGACTAAGTTGCCGGAAGCGGGGATTTGTGAAGTCCGGTTCACGGCAGGGGCTGAGCCTAAGCGGTAGGTTGGAGTTACGGTGTTCGGTTGTCCACCGGCCCGGGGACGGGCCGGCTCGCCGAGTTGGGTACGGGCTGGGCTCGCTGCTTCCAGGACTTTTTTCGAGTACAGGAAACGCGTACGCATGAGTCAAGAGGAAATCAAAGATGTTGCTGCTTCGCCGCAGGGCGGTGAGGCGGTCGCTGAAGACAATAAAGCCGCGGCCGACAGTGCTGCGGAGCAGGCCGCGGTTGCTACCGCTGGCGAGGCTGGGCCCCCGGCGGGACGAGCATATGACGAATCCAGCATTCGCGTGCTCGAAGGGCTGGAGGCTGTGCGCAAGCGGCCGGCCATGTACATCGGCGACACGGGCACGACCGGTCTGCATCACCTGGTCTACGAGGTGGTGGATAACGCGATCGACGAAGCCTTGGCCGGCTACTGCAACAAGATCAGTGTAATGCTCGGCACGGATGGCAGTTGCAGCGTGCGCGATAACGGTCGCGGGATTCCGGTCGGGGCGATGCGGCATGCGGATCCCAAGTATGACGGCAAGCCTGCAGTCGAAGTGGCCATGACGGTGCTGCACGCCGGCGGCAAGTTCGATCGCAACAGTTACAAGGTTTCGGGCGGTCTGCACGGCGTGGGTGTCAGCGTGGTCAACGCGCTGTCGGAGTGGCTGCGGGTGCAGATTCGCCGCGAGGGCAAAGTGCATGAGATGAGCTTCGAGCGCGGCGGCACCTGCAGTGCTCTGAAGGTCATCGGCGACAGCAGCACGACGGGCACGCGGGTCACCTTCAAGCCGGATCCGGAGATATTCGCCGACTGCGAGTTCAAGTATGAGACGCTGCGGAACCGGCTGCGTGAGTTGGCATATCTGAACGACAACGTGGAGATCAGCATACGCGACGAGCGTAGCGGGGCGGAAGATACCTTTCTGTTCACAGACGGTTTGCGCGAGTTCGTCAGCCACATGAACGAGGGCAAGGAGCCCTTGCACGCCAAAGTCATACCGATACATGGCGAGGACAGTGAGAACCGCCTGGTTGTCGATATCGCCATGCAGTGGAATGACGGCTACACGGAGAACGTGGCCTGTTTTGCCAACAATATCCGCAACATTGACGGCGGCACGCACCTGTCCGGCTTTCGGGCGGCGTTGACGCGCACCATGAATGCTTACGCCAAGAAAGAGAATCTCAGCAAGGGTAATCTGGCCACGCAGGGCGAGGACTTCCGCGAGGGGCTGACCGCGATCATCAGCGTCAAGGTGCCTGAGCCGCAGTTCGAGGCGCAGACCAAGGTGCGTTTGATGAATCCGGAGGTTGAGTCGTTCGTTACCCAGGTGATGAACGAGCAGTTTGCGATTTTTCTCGAGGAGAACCCGACGGATGCCAAGCGGGTCGTGCTGAAGGGTATTCAGGCGGCCCAGGCTCGCGAGGCGGCGCGGAAGGCTCGCGAGTTGACGCGTAAGAGTGCGCTGAGTTCGGGGGGCATGCCCAGCAAGCTGTGGGATTGCCGTACGAAGGAGCCGGATGCGGGCGAATTGTTCATCGTCGAGGGGCAAAGCGCAGGCGGTAGCGCCAAGACCGGTCGGGACAGCATGTTTCAGGCCATTCTGCCGCTCAAGGGCAAGATTCTGAATGTGGAGAAGGCGCGCATCGACAAGATGCTCAGCCACGAAGAGATTCAGACCCTGATTGTGGCTCTTGGGTGCGGGATCGGGGCGGATGAATTCGACGTGACCAAGCGGCGGTACGGCAAAGTGGTGATCATGTGCGACGCCGACGTGGACGGCAGTCACATCCGCACGTTGTTGCTGACGTTCTTCTTCCGGCACATGCTGCCGCTGGTCGAGCAGGGTCATATATACGTCGCGCAGCCGCCGTTGTACCTGCTCAAGAAGGGCAAGAAGAGTGAGTACGTGCTGAACGACGGCATTCTCAATCGCAAGCTCACCGAGTGGGGCCTGGACGACACGGCCCTGCTCATTCGTGATGAAGAGAGCGAGCGTGAGATTGGCGGCGAGCAGTTGACGGCGTTGTTGGCCGTGATCGACGGGCTGGTCCAGAAGAGTCGGCTGTTGCGGCGGCGTGGGCTGGATATGCGTGAGCTGATTCAGCATCAGATGGATGAGAAGGGTCGGTTGCCGAGCTATCGGGCTTTAGTGTATCGGCCGGACCAGGCGGAGCCGGTGGAGTACTTCGGCTACAGCGATGAGGACTTCAAGCAGCTGGCCAGCGAGGAACAGAGCTGGGGCGGCGAGGTGGATATTATCGATGCCGGTTCGGGTATGGCGCCGTCTACCAACGGAGCCAAGGAGCATCGCATCGTACGTATCGAACTGGCGGAGTGCCGGCCGCTGCAGGACAGTGTTTCGCGGCTCAAGGATATGGGCCTGAAGATGGAAGACTACTATGCCGAGCGGCTGGAGAATGTTGACGGCACGTTGCCGCCGGCGCGTTTTCTTCTGCGGCACGGCGATACGGGGCCGATGGAGCTGGACAACATCGAGCAACTGGTGGAGGCAGTGCGAAAGGTCGGCAGTGCCGGTGCGGAGGTGCGACGCTTCAAGGGCTTGGGCGAGATGAACGCGGAGCAGCTTTGGGCGACGACCATGGATCCGGCCCACCGCTCTATGATGAAAGTCGTGATCAGCGAAGACGGTGATGACGTGGAGCAGGTGGCCGTCGACGCGGAAGAAGCCAACCGCATCTTTTCGATTCTCATGGGTGACGATGTTGAGTCACGCCGGCATTTCATCGAGACGAATGCGTCGCTGGTCAAGAATCTGGACGTGTAGTGAAGTCAAATGACGAGTGAGGTTGGCCAGCTCTTTCGCCATTCGTGCTCTCTGCAACATTCTTGCTTAGACATTCGATATTCGTCATTCTTCGTCGGGAGGCTTTCATGCAGGTGCGCAAGGCCATCATCACGGCGGCAGGGCGAGGCTCGCGAGACTTTCCGGCGTTGGGGGCGGCTCAGCAGGCCATGCTGCCGATGGTGGATCGCGACGGCCTGGTCAAGCCGGTGATTCAGATCATTGCGGAAGAGGCGCTCGACAGCGGGATCGAGGAAATCTGCGTGGTGGCGGCCCCGGGCGACGAGGCCATATATCGTTCACACTTCGCGGGGCTGGAAGAGAATCTGCAGAAATACGGTGATGCGGACTGGGCGCAGGAGCAGCGGCGTAAGCTGGCCGATCTCCAGCGGCGGTTGACCTTTGCGGTCCAGGATGAGCCCAAAGGTTACGGTCACGCGGTGTGGTGTGCGCGCGAGTTTGCCGGGGCGGAGTCTGTGCTGCTGCTGGTGAGCGATCATCTGTACGTGTCCGGCGAGGCCCGGCGGTGTGCGCGGCAGGTGATCGACCTGGCCGTGCAGCAGGATTGTGCAGTGGCGGCGGTGCAGGCTACGCGCGAGCATCTCATCAATCAGTATGGGACGGTGGCGGGCAAGCGGGTTTCGGGGCTGACCGGCGTCTTTCAGATCGAGCACATCGTTGAAAAGCCCACGCCCACGGAGGCCGAGCAACGGTTGCACGTGCCGGGCCTGCGGGTGGGGCATTACCTGTGTTTCTTCGGGATGCACGTGTTGACGCCGGGTATCTTCAAGATTCTTGATGAGCATGTTCGGCAGGATCGGCGGGAGCGCGGGCAGATTCAGCTTACGCCGGCGCTGGAAGAGCTGGCACGAGTGGGCAAGTACCTGGCCCTGCAGACTAACGGGCGGCGGTTCAATATTGGGGTCAAATATGGGTCTCTGGAGGCCCAGATCGCTCTGGCCATGGCCGGGCGCGACCGCGACGAAGTGCTGATGCGGCTGATGGAGCAGTTTTTGCAGTGCGGGATGAAGGCGGAGTGATGAGTCTTGCCCACAGATCACACAGATGAACACAGATAAGAATGCAGTTTGAAGCGGCCTTTACATTTGTGTGAATCTGTGTGATCTGCGGGCATAAGTCTGTGGGTACGGACATGGCGCATAGTGTACTGGTTGAGACGATTACCAGCAGTGAGGCGGAGGTTCGGGACCGTCCGCTGATGCAATTGCTGGCGGGCATGAGTGTGCCGGAGATGCTCGGGGAGTGCGAAGAGCTCGAGCAGTTTCGCCGCAAGAGTGATAACCTCTACGATCGGGTCCGGGCTGGTCTGTTTCTGTTCGGGGCGTATCGGTTCGGTCTGCAAGAGGCGGAAGGGGTCGCGCGGCTGGGCACCATTCCGTTCGAGGGGTATGTCGATCTGCTCGAGCGGCGGTTCGAGCAGGCTATCGGCAGGTTTCGGCATGCACTGCGGGAGAACGGCCCCGATGGTGCCATAATATCCGCACTTGCTCATGCTTATCACCAGTTAAGCTTTCAGACGCTGACCGACCAGGTGCGGCGAAGCGTGCGCGGTTCGCGCGGCAACCAGTGGATGTTTCGCGTGGGGCATCGGGCCGATCATCCGTTGCGGATTCGGCGCGAGTTGCTGGTGCGCTCGGGATTGACCTATCCGATTCTCTGCGAGCAGACGCCGGTGCGGCTGGACCTCTCGCATAGCGGCTGGTCGGACATCTTCTTTTTGGGCATGGATTATCCGGCCGGGGCTCGTGTGGCGAATGTGTCGGTGGATCTGGGCGTGTACCGCCGCGACGAGCAGGTGCGGCCGCCGATCGAGACGTACGTTCGCGTGCTGGAAGAGCCGGCGTTGCGGCTGACGAGCATCGACCTGGAGGATACCCGCGATATCAGCCAGTTGGACGACCTGTTCAATTTTGGCAGCGATTACCTCAGTTTGTTGAAGGCGGGGGTGATCGCGTCGGGGCTGATTCCGCCGTCGTTCGAGGGATCGGGGCAGTCGCTGGCGGAGATTCTGTCGCGTGTTGTCGGGCCGGGTCTGGGGCTGGAGATCGTCACGCAGGTGAACGACATCCCCAAGGGATCGCGGCTGGCGGTGTCGACGAATCTGCTGGCGTCGATCATCGCGCTGCTCATGCGGGCCACGGGACAGACGAAGAATCTGGAAGGTACGCTAGACGAGTCTGAACGGCGGCTGGCGGCGTCGCGAGCGATCCTGGGCGAATGGCTGGGCGGTTCGGGCGGCGGTTGGCAGGACTCTGGCGGTATCTGGCCGGGGATCAAGATCATTCGCGGGGCCGAGGCGTGCGAGGGCGATCCGGAATGGGGCGTGAGTCGCGGGCGACTGTTGCCGGAACACGAGTTGATGGGGCCGGAGCGGGTGAGCCCTGCAGTGCGCGAAGCGTTTGCCAAATCGGTGGTGCTGGTGCACGGGGGCATGGCTCAGGACGTGGGGCCGATCCTCGAGATGGTTACCGAGAAGTACCTGCTGCGCAGCGGGGCTGAGTGGCAGGCGCGGCAGGCCATGCGCGGGATCTTCGATGGTATCATCGACTGTCTGCAGCGCGGCGATCTGGCCGGGGTGGGGGCGAACACCACGAAGAACTGGGACGGGCCGCTGAAGACGATCATTCCCTGGGTGACCAACCGTTTCACCGAAACCATCGTTCGGCGGTCGCGCGAGCGGCTGGGCAATGATTTCTGGGGCTTCTTGATGCTCGGCGGCATGTCCGGCGGCGGGATGGCCTTCTTCGTCGATCCGCGGCGGCAGGCGGCGTTCCGCGATGAAGTGCTGCAGATCATGAGCGAGGCCAAGAGCGAATTGCACGATGCGATTCCGTTCGCCATGGACCCGGTGGTATATAACTTTCGGATTAACGACAAAGGCTCCGTGTCGCACATGAGGCATGGAGACGAGGCCATCATGCCGCCGCGGTACTACGCGGTGCAGGTGCCGGCCCTGACCAAGCTGGAGCGCGAGCAGGTTTCGATGTTGCGGCGGGCGGACCTGGATAGTTTCACCAGCCGAGGCGGCTCGCCTGAGGAACTGGTGCGCGTGTTGCGGGTGATGGTGAATCATCTGTTCCCCGCTCCGGGCAGTGGGCAGTCGGATCAACGGGCGGAGTGGCTGCGGCAGATTCAGGAAATCAAGCGGAGTAATGGTTTTGACGGCGTTCAGCACGAACGTTTGCGTGAGGATCTCAAGCGCGGCCGCATCGGGTTGGCGCGGAATCGGTTGCCGGCGGATACGGACATTCAGGATGTGCGGCCTACCGACATTGTTGATGCACAGGCCGGTGTGCCGGAAAAGGCAGTGCAGATTGGTGCGGAGGCCATTCGTCGCGGCGAGGTGGCGGTGGTTTCGCTGGCGGCGGGCGTAGGTTCGCGCTGGACGCGCGGCGCGGGCGTGGTCAAGGCGGCCAACCCCTTCGTGATGATCGGCGGTGCGCATCGTTCGTTCATGGAGTTGCACCTGGCCAAGAGCCGGCGTGTGAGTCGCAAATACGACACGACGTTGCCGCACGTGTTCACGACCAGTTTTCTCACGCATGGGCCCATCGAAAAGCATCTGAAACTCGCGAATAACTACGGCTACAGCGGGCCGGTGCATTTGTCGGCGGGACGCTCGATTGGTTTGCGGTTGGTGCCCATGGTGCGCGATTTGCGTTTCTTGTGGGAGGAGTTGCCGCAGGAGACGCTGGACGAGCAGAAGCAGAAAGTGCGCGACGACGTGCGGCAGGCGCTGATCGGCTGGGCGGAGTCGCGCGGTGAGGCCAGCGACTACGTGGACAACGTGCCGTTGCAGTGTTTCCATCCGCCGGGGCACTGGTATGAGGTGCCTAATATACTGCGCAATGGCGTGCTGGCCCGGATGCTGACGGATCAGCCGCAACTCAAGTATCTCATGCTGCACAACATCGACACGCTTGGGGCGAACGTCGACGCGGGCATCCTGGGCTTGCACATTATGGGCGAGCACTGCGCCAGCTTCGAGGTGATCGCACGGCGGTTGGACGATCGCGGCGGCGGGCTGGCGCGGGTTAACGGTCGGGTGCGACTGCTGGAAGGGCTGGCTCAGCCGCGCGAGTCGGATGAGTTTCGACTTAGTTTGTACAACTCGATGACCACGTGGGTGGATATTGACCGGTTGCTGACGTTGTTCGGCCTGAGTCGATCGGAATTCATACAGTTTGCAGCGGAAGAGGAAAATGCGACGCATCGGGAAGAGGGAAACGGGCCGTCTGGTGCGGAGGCCCTGGCGGAGCGGGTGCGAGAGGTGTCGGCCCGGCTGCCGACCTACGTGACGATCAAAGAGGTCAAGCGGCGTTGGGGACACGGGCAGGAGGATGTATTCCCCGTGTGCCAGACGGAGAAGTTGTGGAGCGACATTACCTCGCTGCCGGACGTGCGCTGTGCGTTCATTGCCGTGCCGCGGCTGCGCGGTCAGCAGTTGAAGGACGTCGATCAACTCGACCCCTGGGTGAACGACGGTTCACTGGCATACGTGCGCGGGTTGTGCGAGTTTTAAGGACATTTGCCCTGGTTGTTCTACGGGCTTAGACTTCCCCCAAAGACGCAATCGGTATCATTTCCTGCGGCGGCCGGTAATGGTTGTTGCTGTCAGACTGGCGAAAGCCAGCAGCGATGTCTCGATCAGGCCAGGGCCACAGCCGGGTACAGCAGCGGTGGCGCTCTGCGCGTCATTGTTCGGACGTTGATTTCCGGTGGTGTCGCCTGTCGCACTGTTCGTGTTGTCGCTGGTTGTACCCTGGTCGCTGCTATTGGTTGTGGTAGCGGTATCGGTAGTGGTGCCGGTATTGTTTGTACCTGTGTTGTTTGTAGTGCCGGAGCTTGAGCTGTTGGTTTCATCCGTGGAATCGGCGGGAGGCGGAACGACGGTGACATCTACAGTATCGACAACGGTGTTGGTTCCGTCAAAGACGGTTAAGCGAAAGGTGAGCGTTGTGTTCTGAGTCACCGTTGGGGCGGTGAAGCTTGGACTCAGGGAATTTGCAGCGTACAGGGTCACTTCCGGACCAGCGGTGCGAGCCCATGTGTACGAGAGGCTATTGTGCTCAGGGTCGGAGGCGCTGCCGACGAGTGTGACTGGTTCGCCGGAAGCAACCGTCTGCGTCGGGCCGGCGTCTATCGTGGGCGACAGATTCGCGGGCTGTGGTTCGTTGCTGCGTACGGTTATGGTGCCGTCAACGAAGGTGTCCACGGGTATATCCGCGAAATCCGAAACGATCAGGTCGCAGTTGGCGGTCATTACAGCTTGCTGGCCGCCGAGGCCGGTGGCATCAACGATGACTGTGGCGGCGATTCCAGGGGCAGGGACAGTGCCGGCTTGAGTGACGACGGAGAAGAGTGCGTACTGGGCGTTATCCAGGCCGCTGTTGGGATAGATGAAGTTTATGGGCTCGAGCATGTTGGGCTCCCAGATGGAGCCGGTGAAGCTGACGCCGGTGAGGGCGAGCGGAGCCCCGAGTACTTGCATGTAAAGGTCCATTCCTTGGACCTCATCCTGGCCGGTGACCATCACCACGACCTGCTGGTTGGGGGCCGCGTCGATTTCGGTGTCCAGAACGGTAAGGCCAACGGCGAGAGCGGTCGGCGTAGCGGCAAGAAGCAGGGCGAACCCGAAATACAGGGCTGTTTTCATCGCGAATCTCCCCCGAAGGTCAAAACTAAGAGTCAGCATCAATTCCTTAGATCGTTCGTTTGGACCGGCGGCTTTGCTGTGCCAGCTCTTTGCCCTAAAGCCCCCAGGTAGACACAACCGCAAGCTAATGCCCAGCAAACACTTGCAATGCTCGCCCCCGCTTGGCCTGCGCTTGGCATGTTGCATGAAATCAACATCCGTGCGCAGACGGTACGGCTCGCGTGCATGCGGCGTCCGGGGAGAGTCAGCCGTAATCTATTTACACGATTGAACTTACAGCAGCATAGTCGCTCGCATATTCTCCAGGCGAGCGCGGCATCCGGTTTGCTCATCAGTTGAGGGCCGACGAGCCAGGCGGTAGTGAGTCGACCTGGAACCGGCGAGGTGGGGGTAAGTTGCGATGGACGAATCAACCTTCAAACAGAAGCTGGGAGAACTGGTGAGCGAAATCAACCATTTGCCGGCGACGGAACGGCAGAAGCTGTCGATGCTGGCCGAGCAGACCCGTCAGCGACACGAGGAGATCAAGAAGACGGTCAGCAGTCTGCACGAGAGCATCGATTTTCTGCGGTTGTCGATCAAGTACCTTCTCTTTGATCTGGAGGCTACTCGCCGCGAGAACAAGCATCTGCGGAAGATGTTGGACGAGCGCACGGAGTCTTGAAGCTTCGCCCGTACGGGACTGCGGCTTGCGTTTGACCGGCCCGGATTCGGCAGGTTCTTGCTTGGTGGAGGAAGAACTTGCCGCGCAGACCCGTTGAGGAGAGCCCCTGAATACTCAGGGGGTAAGCTGACGCTCCAGCGGTGACCGAGTCGCCTATGGCGTTTGCCGTTTTCTGTAGTGATGAAGTGGCCGTAGTTCCGGAGGGTTTCGGCCAGCCTCTACGCTACCCTAAAACGTGAATTGCTCTAAACGCCAGATACTGGAGTAGTCACAAGAGCGTGGGGTGCACATCAAGGTGTGTCCCACGCTTTTCTTTTCGTGCCGTCAGCGTGGCAGATCTGGTATCATGTGGTCGGTTCTGATGGAACGCCAAGAAGGAAACGCTGCGTAACAGTCCAGGGGACAGAGCCTCGTGCGAATAGAGCCGGGACAGTTTCGCCGACGACGGGGACGGCCATGCTCGTGGACCGCGCTGGCGATATTGGCCGTTGGCATGGGGGCAAGGCTGGCCGTAGCGGCGGATCTGCCGCCTGACGTTCGCGTTGCCGGGTCGTTCCTTCCGTCTTTGTCTACCCAACCCACATCCCAGGAATTCCTGAGCGGCGATCTGCTCGTACCGGCCAGGCTGGATCGGGACAAATATCTGCGCAATCGTCGGGCGGCTGGGCTTGGACCGGACGTTCGCCTCCAGCAAAGCGATACCTCGGGCGGGATGATCGGCAAAGTGGCGATTGCCCTGATGTTCGTGGAGAGCGACGGCAGCATCGATCCGGACGTCAACAGTTGGACCAAGCCGTTTGAAGACGAGGTCATAGCCAGTTTGAACAACAGCCTGAACTGGTTGTCCGAGCAGGCGGCGGCGCACGGATCCAGCGTCTCCTTCACACTCTACGCTTACCGGCATGACTTCGGCTCGTACATGTGGCAGGGCTACGAACCGATGCTGCATCCGAGCACCGACTCAAACTTGTGGGTCGAAGGAGTGCTGGCCAATTTGGGCTACACCGACGGCGATCATCTGGCGCGGGTAAAGGCCTACAACGACTCGTTGTGCGTTCACGATCGGGCCGACGCGGCCGTCACTATGTTCGCCTGCTGCAATCCGGAGCCGGCGGCCGCCGAGTTTTCAGACGGCTACGGAGCGCAGAGTTACTACGGTGGGCCCTACCTGTTCTTTGTGGGTCGCACGTCTCAGGCTGCGCCGCTGGACATGACTATTGCACATGAGTTGCTACATTCCTTCTATGCCTGCGATGAGTATGCCTACTCAAGCTACGGCGGATGCAGCCGGTGTGACGTGTGCGACATTCACAAGCAGGTTTATCCAAACCCGCACGGGGCCGGCAACGACAACTGCGAAGCCTGCAACAGCAGCCCTGATGAGTGCATAATGCGGGCTTATTCGTGGAACCTGTGCAATTCGACGGCGGCGCAGGTCGGCTGGGGAGAATCGCTGGCCGTACCCGCGGACCCTTTGGCGCCGGTGATCGCGCCGATAGAGGATGAAACCATCGAGGATGGCACCGCCTATCACAAGGCAGCATCGCTCACCCAGGGTACGTCGCCGGTAGTCTGGACGCTGGTGTCCTCACCGGTGGGCATGACCGTGGATGCCAACACCGGGCGGATTGATTGGCTGCAGCCGGAACCAGCGGGGCTGAGTCAGACCATCACACTGCGTGCAAGCAACAGCGCCGGGCAGGATGAAGAGAGCTGGATTCTGACCATCGGTGCTGAGTCGCCCCCGAGTCAGGAAGTGCCGCCGGTGACCGGCTGCGGCGCAGGCGCGTTGAGTCTCTCCCTCGTGACGCTCTCGCTCGCGAGCATACTGCGAAGACGGGCGGCCTGAGCATGCAAGAGCTTGTTCGCGGTGGAAAAATGCGCGACGAGGATCAACTGCGCTCGGCAATAATGTAAGTGCGGCCGCGGTCGAGGAAGCTGCCGGCGGTAAGCACGCGCTGTTCGCGGATGGTAAACATGTCAGCGATGAGCTTGCACACGCCGGCGAGGCCTTCGCCTTCGTAATCGGGGGCGTGTGACTCAAACAGCATCAGCCCGCCGGGGACGATCAACTCGCGGCACTTGCGAAAGTATTCCTCCACCGTCTGGCAGGTGTTGCCGTCGTAAGTGTGGTGATTGGCAAACGAGAGAACGACGTCGTAGGCAGGCGAACTCGGCCACTCTTCGAACGTGCTGACTTCGAGGTGAACGTTGCCCACGCCCAGGTGGGCGGCGACGTCTTTGCCAATCGCGATCAGGTGTGGGTTGATGTCGAAGGTATCGATCTCGTCTACGGCGTCGGCGACAGACAGGGCCAAGAAGCCGGAGTTGCCGCCGACCTCCAGCACGCGCTTGCCGGCCAGCATCGCGAGCAGGCCCATGCCGTCCACGCGGGCCCGCGTATCGCGCAGGCCAGTAACACCGGCACGGTGGAAGGATTGATAGAAGTACCCCTCGCCGTAGTCGTAGCTGTCCCACTCGCGAGCTGAACGCAGCAGATGCTCGTTGATTTTGCGGTGCAGCGGCAGCAGAGCCGGCTCACGGCCGAGACCGAGATAGTCGCGCTGCCGATTGGCCAGTGAGAGCCGGCGCAGCTTGGAACCGGCCAGAAAGGCGTCGAGGGTGAAGCGAGCCACCGCCCGGTAGGTAAACCGATCGTAGTATTTCAGATATGAGTCACGCATGTCGAGATTCTTTCGGGCCGGCGTGTGAGCGTTACTAGCAACAGAGAAGCCGGCTGTTGATGGAGTTATCGGCAACCCCACCACCATATCTCATGTCCTTTCACCTCGATGAGTTTCCAGGCTGCGGCCGGCTTGCCCCCTGCGGCCCCGCGCAGGACAATCCCCGCATGTCCGAGTCCGCTTCCGCTAGCCGTGTTGCCCTCGCCCACCATTGGCTGATGTCCATGCGTGGGGGCGAGAAGACCCTCTCCGCGCTGGCAGGTCTGTTTCCTGACGCTCCGGTTTACACGCTGTTGGCCAACCACGACCAGTTAGACGAGACGCTGCGCAGTCGCGAGATTCATTGTTCCTGGCTGCAGCGCTTCAACCGCATTCCCAACCTGCAGCGCAAAGCCTTGCCCCTGATGTCCCGGGCCGCACACTCGCTCGACGCCACCGACTTCGACGTGGTCGTCTGTTCTGATGCCGCCATCATCAAGGCCATCCGGACTCGACCCGATGCTCTGAAGATCTGCTATTGCCACTCGCCCATGCGTTACGTGTGGGACCTTTATGACGAGTACCGCCAGCGGTCGGGCTTGCTCGGACGCTGGGGGCTGCAGATGTGCGCGCCGGCGCTGCGCAAGGCGGATCGTGCCGCGGCCGAGACGGTTGACGTCTTCATCGCCAACAGTCGCCACGTGGCCGACCGCATTCGTCGTCACTATGGCCGGCCGAGCGTGGTCATCCCGCCGCCGGTGGAGGTGGATTTTCCGCCACCGGCCATCGGCGCCGATTTCTATCTCGTGGTCAGCGAGCTCGTGCACTACAAGGGCGTACACCTGGCGGTTGAGGCCTGCACGCGGATGAATCGGCCGTTGGTGGTCATTGGCACTGGGCCTATGCGCGCCGATCTGGAGCGCAGCGCCGGGCGATCGGTGCATTTTCTCGGTTGGCAGTCTGACGCCGTGGTCCGCGATCATTATCGTCGCTGTCGTGCCCTGCTGTTCTGCGGCGAGGAGGACTTCGGCCTGACGCCGGTGGAGGCCATGGCTGCAGGCCGACCGGTGATTGCGCTGCGTGCGGGCGGGGCCACCGAAACGGTCCTTGAAGACCGTACCGGCATGTTTTTTGATGAACCGACGCCCGAATCGCTCGTTTCCGCCATCCGCAAGTTTGAGGAGTCCGACCTGGCCTGGATTCCTGAGGACCTTCAGGACCACGCAGGCCGGTTCAGCGTCGAAAACTTCCGCCAGCGGTTCCTCGAATGCTACAGATGGTGCCTGGC
>JBJKSL010000085.1:0-5919 GCA_046704145.1 Phycisphaerae bacterium | reverse complement strand
ACTACGAGTTGCTTCAGTTGGCCAAGTGGATCTGCACGCTACAGCCTCGATTCCCGGCGGTGTGGAGCGACCAGTCGTGGAACATGTCCTACAACATCTCCGTGGCGACGCACTCCACGCGCGAGCGCTGGCAGTGGGTGTACAACGGCATTCGCCTGCTGCGGGACGAGGGCATTCCCAACAACCAGAAAGCCACCGAGTTGTACCGTCAGATGGCCTGGACCTGGTTCCACAAGGTCGGCGGGCGTCTCGACGATTACCACATGAAGTACAAGCGGATCTGGGCGACCTGGATGGAGTGCCTGCTGGGCCCCTACCCCACCGGTGGCTCTGAAGAAGAGCAGGTCAACTGGATCAAGCCGGTAGCCGACGCCCCGTTGACGCTCGAAGCATTGATTGCCAAGCGGCCGGGCGTGGCCAAGCTGGTCAGCGAGCTCAAGGCTGTCGGAATCGACGTGACCGTCGGAACCGATCCTGCCAACGTGCGGCACCCGTTGGAGATGCTGTTCTTCCAGCCTTACACCGCGTACGAGCAAGAGAAGAGGGTCAGTGCCTATCGCAAGACGCCCAAGCAGTTGGACGCACAGGCCACCAAGGTCGGCAAGTTCGTGGAGGCGGCTCAGCCGGACGACCTGGAGGCCCTGATCGAGTACCTGCGATCCAAGGTTCTTCGCGAGCAGTACAAGATGGACCCCAAGATCATGCAGCAGATGACGACCAAGTTGGGGACGGAGCAGCCGGTTCCCATCGACTGGCGCACTCCGTGGTCGCAAGCCATGTACTGGGGCATGTACGGCGTGCAGCAGGGGCGCGAACTGAAGAACGTCAAAGAGTTCGACCTCATCAACACCGACCGCGTGCTGCTGTTCTCGCTGGGTGACACGGCGAGAATGGGCCATTACATCTTCCGGCCCAACCTGAATGCGCCCGAGGAGTCGTTCCTGGACCTGTCTCCGGATTGGCGTTACGTCGAAGTCGTGCACCAGATGTGCCTGGCCTTGGGCAAACAGCACGCCGACCCCGGAGAGAACGTCAAGAACACCGCGGGCGAGGCCTTGCGCGACTACCACATCAACACGCTGCAATCGGCCATCCTGGGCTTATACTTCTCCGGCCGGGAGGAGCAGGCCAAGCGTTATTACGATTACCTGGCGGTCAACTATCCCGATCAGTACACGGGCAAGACCAAGGAGATGTACTATAACTTCCATGATTTTGTGCAGCAGCAGATCAAGGAACTGGCCGGGAGCCAGCATGAGGCGATTCTGCTGATGCACTCGCTGCTGGAATCGGCCATGATGTCGCTGGCCGAGGGAGGGTACAAGGAGGCGGCAGCCAAGGTCCGCAATGCGAAGGATCTGTACGACAGCTTTCAGAAGAACAACAAGGATGACCGCGAAGGCCGCATGACCATGCCTCCGTTGGAGCAGATGGAAGCCGACGCCCTTGGCCGCTACGTCACCAACACCAATCTTCCGCTGCTGTTGCGGTTTGTCGCCTGGGAACGCATTGAGGCTCTGCCGGGCATCAAGGCAATTGAGGTCAAGCAGCGCTGCTACGACGATGTCCGGTCTATTCTGGAGCAAACTTACGCTGAGTCGGACCTGAACATCGACAAGGCCTTCCCCGCGCCTCCCGGCATGGCTGAGTGGCGTAAGGCCAACAAAGCCGTTCTGCCGGAAGACATCGCCAAGCAGGCTCACGAGGAGCGTCTGAAAAGAGATCTGAAGGCGGCGGATAAGTAGTGCGTTTTTCTTCGTTTTTTCGTTCTACATTCTGCGTTCGGCCTTCTACATTCTTCTATGCTGCCGCTTGCGCTGCTCTTCATTCTGTGGCCCATCCTGGAACTGGCCCTGCTCATACGCATCGGCGAGGCCACCAGCGCAGGTACCGCCATTGCCTTGGCCGTCCTTCCGGCGATCCTGGGGGCCTTTCTGGCCAAGCGCGAGGGGCTCAAAGCGTGGTATCGCATCCAGCAGGCTCTGGCTGCCGGCGAGTTTCCGGGTGACCAGCTTTTCGACGCCCTGCTGATCCTCATCTCCGGCGTGCTGCTGATCACTCCCGGCCTGCTCTCTGATGCTGTCGGTCTGTTACTGCTGCTGCCTCCGGTCCGCCGCTTCGCACGCGTGTACATGAAACGTCGCTTCCGCGCCAAGTTCACCGTGATGCACTTTGGCTCTACGCCCGGCCGGCAAAAAGGCGGTGACGGATTTGTTGATGTGGAAGCCCACGAGGTGGAGCGTAAGCGGATTGACAAGGAGAACCAAGGACGCGAATAGCCCCCCCCGTCCGTCCACATTACTTCTTCTCTTTGAGTATCACCCACTCGCCGGTCGGCTGTCGTTCGAGCGTGGTATACTTTCGATCCCGGCTGAGGACCATGCCCTGTTTGTCGATCTGCAGGATCACCCGCTGGTTGGGCCGCAGCGGCAAAAAGCCAACCTCGATGCGAATGCGATGCACGTTGTTGGTCGTGACGTAGACCCGATTCTGCTCGGGAAAGCGGCCCTGTGCGGTGGCAAGCTCGTGCTTGTCGAGCAGGCCTTCGATCTTGAGCCAGCCGGGCTGCTTATCATCCGGATCCTTGACGTAGAGGGAGACAGGGTAAGGCGGCTTGCTGCTATAGGTGGATTCGGGTTTGGCCGGCTGAGGCTGGGTGGCGGGCTTTGACGCCGGTTGGGTGGCGGGGTGCTCAACCGGAGCAGGTGCGGATTCCGGCGAGGGGCTGTTTTGGTGTAGATGCGAAGCCGCAAACGGTTCTGAAGCCGCGAGCGGCGGTGTTGCGGGCTGGGTTTTGACCGCATCCTGGCTGGCTTGCTTACTGCACGCCCCTACGCTACCCAAGGCCAAGATTGCTCCCGCTGAAAGCACAAACGCCGAAACGAGCCCGCCGTGAGTCGTCATGCCGTCACCTCTGCCGCCACGCAAGGTCTTGATGGATTGTCGGTTACAGAACGACCTACCTATCATAAGTCTCTTACATATTTGATGCCAAAGGACCGCGGCAGGTTGCAGTGAAGGCGGCGTTTTGCTACGGTCCGCAGCTTTGCGGCTTGCCGCAGAACCGGAGAACCCGCCCGACAAGGCGAAGTCCAGCACATGAGGCAGACACCCATGCGACGCGAACCCATACGTTCCACCACCATACTGGCGGTCCGCCGCGACGGCCAAGTCGCGCTCGGCGGCGACGGCCAGGTCACGCTCGGTCAGACCGCCCTCAAGCACGACGCCAAAAAGATTCGCCGGCTGTCCAGCGGCAAGGTGCTCTGCGGGTTCGCGGGCTCGGCGGCCGACGCCTTCGCCCTGCTGGACCGCTTCGAGGTCAAACTGGAGGAATACAAGGGCAACCTTAAACGAGCCGCCACTCAGCTTGCAAAGGACTGGCGGACGGATCGTATCCTGAGGCGGCTCGAATCACTGCTGGCGGCGGTGGACAGCGATACCTCGCTCATCATCAGCGGCCACGGCAACGTCATCGAGCCCACCGACGGCATCATCGGCATCGGTTCCGGCGGCATGTACGCGACGGCTGCGGCGAGGGCCCTGCTCAAGCACTCGTCACTCACTGCCGAGCAGATCGTCCGCGAATCGATGCTTATTGCTGCGGACATTTGTGTGTATACGAATGACAGACTGACAATAGAGAGTTTGTAGTTGGCAGCTTGTAGTTTGGGGCTGACAGGCGTTCCTTGCCGAACTACAAACTACAAACTACGAAATGCGAAATACGAATTACAGAAACCCGTTCCATCTTCAATCATGCAAGACCTTACTCCTAAACAGAACGTCTCTGAACTCGACAACTAAATCGTCGGCCAGGATGCCGCCAAGCGTGCAGTTGCTGTCGCCCTGCGCAACCGATGGCGTCGCCAGCAGCTACCCGAAGCCATGCGCGCGGAGGTCGGCCCGAAGAACATCATGATGGTCGGCCCTACGGGCGTCGGCAAAACCGAGATCGCCCGCCGCCTGGCCCGGCTGGTGAACGCTCCTTTCGTCAAGGTCGAAGCCAGCAAGTACACCGAAGTGGGCTATCACGGCCGCGATGTTGAAAGCATGATTCGCGACCTGGTGGACCTTGCGATTCACATGGTCCACGACGAGCAGACGGAAGTTGTCCGCGTCGAGGCCGATCGCCTGGCGGAAGAAAAGTTGCTCGATGCGCTGCTGCCCACCGGTGTCGGTCACTACGAAGCCGAAGCCACCAGTGAGGCCGCCCAGCAACGTCACCGTACGCGCGAGAAGTTTCGCCAGATGCTCCGTAATGGCGAGTTCGAGGATCGCGACATAGAAATCGTTGCCGAGGAACGATCTGTGCCCATCGGCATGATGGCCACCATCGGTGCCGAGCAGTTTCCGCCGGAGATGCAGGACTTTCTCGAGCGTCTCATGCCGCAGCAGTCCAAGAACCGGCGTATGCCGTTGCGTGAAGCCCGTAAGGTGCTCTTTCAGCAGGTGGTCGATCAACTCATCGATCGCGAGAAAGTCAAGGAGATGGCCATCCAGCGCACTGAGAACACGGGCATCATCTTCGTCGACGAAATCGACAAGGTAGCCAGTACTGGGAGCATGCACGGGCCGGATGTCTCGAGGCAAGGCGTGCAGCGCGACCTGCTGCCCATCGTGGAAGGCTCGACGGTGATCACACGTCATGGGCCGGTGCGTACGGATCACATTCTGTTCATTGCCGCCGGTGCGTTCCACACGTCCAAGCCCTCCGATCTAATGCCGGAACTGCAAGGCCGATTCCCCATTCGAGTGGAGCTCAGCGATCTGGGCAAGGACGACTTCAAACGCATTCTCACGCAGCCGCAGAACGCGTTGACTACGCAGCAGATCGCGTTGATGGCCACTGAAAGCGTGAAGCTCTCATTCACCGACGACGCCATCGACACCATGGCCGACATTGCCTGCACCGTCAACCGCAACACCATGAACATCGGTGCTCGGCGGCTGTACACCATTATCGAGAAGGTGTTGGAAGCCCTCTCTTTCGAGGCTCCCGACCGCTCGGGCGAGACGGTCACCATCGACGCGGCCGAGGTTCGCCGCTGCCTGGAAGACATCTATCAGAATGATGACGTGAGCAGGTTCATTCTGTAGACGAGAGAAGATGAGGACGGGATCCTCTGTCATCCTTTCTCATCCTCCTTCATCCTTCACTTGATGAATGGGCTGCTGGTTTCCTGCAGAAAGAGCGGGCTGGAGGTCAGTTGGATCTCCGAGCCCTGCCGCACTACCGCCGGTCCGCTCAATGGCTGCACGGTCCACCAGCCGGAGAGCGCTGGTCTGCCAGAGTTGTAAGACTCCTCTTTCCAGATGATGTAACGTGGCTCGCCCCTGCCGGTCAGCACGTAGCAGCCTTCGCTGCGCATGGCCGATCGCGGCCGCTGTCGCACCTCCTCCACCAGCATGTCCAACGCATGAAACGCCGGCTTGAGCACCAGGCCCTTCTCGCTCCGTGCGATGAGGCCGGCGTGGGCCAGCAACGGCGCCCCGCGCTGGTGGTCGATCAAGGCAGACCAGTAAACCCGCTCGATCCCGATGCTACGGGCCTTGAGCGCCCACTTGACGAGGTTGGCCGCCTGTTCAGCTTGCGACTTACCTTCGCCGCTGCAGCCGAGCGTGGTCAGCCAGATCGGCAGATTCAGTTGATGATCGGCCATGGTCTGCCGCATATAGGCAAGAGCGTCATCGAAGGGCGTTCGTCCCGGATAGCGCACCGGATAGTTTTGAAAGGCTACGACGTCGAAATACGGATACCCCGGCCCGGCCAACTCCTGGTCGGCCAGCAGGTACTCAAAGTAGCGCGGGTACTGGTTGCCCGGCCGATCGAACGCTTTCACGCCCGGGCTACTCAATCCGCCGAGCGCCACTCGCGCGGAGGGATCCGCTCGTTTGACCGCCTGGTAGAACAGCTTG
>JBJKSL010000084.1:0-2539 GCA_046704145.1 Phycisphaerae bacterium | reverse complement strand
GAGCAAGGCTGCGCTGTCGGGCGGCATTCAGGCCACCGGCAACTACCCGGGCAAGGCACGGACGGCGGACGAGTTGCGGGCCGACCTGGACGTGGCCTACAGCATGATCCCGGGCAAGCATCGCCTGAACCTGCACGCTATCTACCTGGAGTCGGACAAGAAGGTCGAGCGCAACGCGATCAAGCCCGAGCATTTCGCCAATTGGATCGGCTGGGCCAAGGGCAAGCTGCACGGCATGGACTTCAACCCCACGTACTTCTCGCATCCCAAGGCGGCCGACGGCTTTACTCTGTCGCACCAGGATGAGGGCATACGCAAGTACTGGGTGGAGCACGGCATTGCCTGTCGCAAGATCGGCGAGGCCTTCGGCAGAGAGCTGGGCACGGCTTGCGTCACGAATCAGTGGATTCCTGACGGCTACAAGGACATGGTCGTCGACAAGAAGGCTCCGCGCGAGCGGCTGATCAAGTCGCTGGATGCCATCTTCGCAGAGAAGATCGATCCCAAGTACCACCTCGACGCGGTCGAAGGCAAGCTGTTCGGCATCGGGGCCGAGAGCTACACTGTCGGCTCGCACGACTTCTACCTGGCCTACGCAGTCTCTCGCGGCGTGCTGCTGACGCTGGACGCGGGGCACTTCCATCCGACGGAGGTCATCTCGCAGAAGCTGTCGGCGGTGATGTGCTTCTGCAAGGATCTGCTGCTGCACGTCAGCCGGCCGGTGCGTTGGGACAGCGATCACGTGGTGATTCTGGATGACGAGTTGCTGGCCATCGCCCAGGAAATCGTGCGGAACGGCTACACGGACAACATCCACATCGGGCTGGATTACTTCGATGCGAGCATCAATCGCGTGGCGGCGTGGGTGATCGGCTCGCGGAACATGGTCAAGGCTCTGCTGGCGGCCTTACTGGAACCGGCGGCCCAACTGCGGCAGTACGAGACCCGTGGCGATTTCACCTCGCGGTTGGCCATGCTGGAAGAGCTCAAGACCATGCCCTTCGCGGCGGTGTGGGATTACTACTGTCTCAAGGCAGATGTGCCGGTCGGGGCAGAGTGGCTGGCCAAGGTCAAGGACTATGAGGCCAAGGTGCTGAGCAAGCGGTAGGCACGGAATGGCGAATGCCGAAGCACGAATGACGAAGGAATTTACAGGCCCGAACCGATTTAAAAGGGCGCGCGCCTTCGTCGTTCGTGCTTCGGGTCGTTCTGCCATTCGAGATAGGTGCCGTGTAGCAGCCGAGTCATTGTGAACTTATTTTCTCTCGCACCCACTCATGGATAAGGTCTGCCTCGGGGACCCCTTTGGACCGGGCAATTCTCTTGACCGCCTGCACCTCGTCGGACTCTAGAGGGAGCGAGATGACGGTCTGTCCCTCGAAGACGGGTTCAGTGACCTCCTCCAGTTGGTCCTCGAAGTCGGTCAGGTCATGGGTATCCCAAAACTTCGCGAGTTCCTGAATAGAATCGGTTTGGGGGACTTTCGGCATCATCATCGTTGTTCCCATTGCCGGTAGCGACGCTCTTCTTTAGTACTCATCGTACGGGCCGTCACCGGGTATCCTGTTCCGTCGGGAAACCCGAGAATCACACAAAACAGCAATCTGCCCGCCTCCGTCCGTCCCAATACATGCTAGGCTGGATTCGGCCCAGCGGTTTTCGCTCGCAGTATGAGTGGGCGTCCAAAGCACCTGTTCGACCTCCTCTGGTCTGACGCCGTGTCGGCCGATATGGTCTACCCTGTCTTGCGGCCAGATGAGGCCGTGGATCCTCATTTCAATATCCTAACCGCTTGGTCGTGCGGCTGCCAAGTGCCTGAGCGCAGAGTTTCGCCCCGTCTGGCGTCCGGGGCTGATCCGCTATACACTTCCCACCACAGCTGTTCTGGCTGTCTTGCTAACGACTTGGTTTCAGAATTACAGGCGGAGGTAGGAACAGTGTTTGCTGGCCCCATTCTCGGCGTAATCTTTCACTCCATCGGCGGTTTTGCATCCGGCAGTTTCTACATTCCCTATCGCAAGGTGCGAAACTGGGCGTGGGAGGTGTACTGGCTGGCCGGCGGCGTTTTCTCGTGGATCATTGCCCCGGCATTCTTCGCCTGGATGATTGCCCGGGCTGCCGGCGTCGATCTGTATCCGATCCTTGCCGAGGGCATTCGCCAGCATCCGCAAGCCATGCTGTGGGCTTACATTTTCGGGGCCATGTGGGGCGTTGGCGGTCTCACCTTCGGGCTGACCATGCGTTACCTGGGTATGTCTCTGGGCATGGCGGTCGCACTGGGGTTCTGCGCCCTCTTCGGCACGCTGATCCCGCCGATGCTCGGGATGGTCGTGGATTTCGGCTGGTTCGGATCATTGAAACAGTATCTGCCGCCGATCTACGGGCAGAACCTGCTGGCGCTGCTCAAGACGACGTCGGGCCTGGTGACTTTGAGCGGGCTGGCGGTCTGTATCCTCGGCATTGTGTTATGCGGCTTGGCGGGGATGTCCAAAGAGCGCGAACTGCCAGAGGAAGAAAAGAAGTCGGCCATCGAGGAGTT
>JBJKSL010000083.1:0-3166 GCA_046704145.1 Phycisphaerae bacterium | reverse complement strand
TGCCCTTGGCCCATTCTGGACATCGAGTCTCGCGATTTCGCCGAGCTGAAAGTTGGCTCCGGGGACCAGGTCCTTCAGGCTCAAAAACCCTTCGGCAAGATCCTTCGTTACACCGTGTCGTCGGTGTTGCCGGGCGAGTCGTTCAAGTTGCGGCCGATCCTGTCGACTATCTCCACCAGGGATCCCGAGCTTGTGCAGCCAAACCCGCCGCTGCCGCGCACGCAGGAGATCCTTGACCTGATCGACCGCAAAATCGGTAATGTCGGTCCGCTGGATGTGCTCGAGAACCGCATGAAGTTTCTCACCAAACTGCAGGACTACCTGTCCTCGGGTGAGTTTACCTACACGCTCAAACTTCCCAGACGCCGCTTCGGCCGTGAAGCCATAGGCGAGTTCCTGTTGAGTACCCGCCGCGGTAACTGCGAGTACTTCGCCTCGGCGATGGTGGTCATGTGTCAACTTAAAGGCATACCAGCCAGGCTGGTCAGCGGCTATCGCGGCGGCGATTACAACTCCTTCGGGAGGTTTCTCGTTGTCCGCGAAAGGAACGCGCACGCCTGGGTGGAGGCGTTCGTGCCCGGCCGCGGATGGTTGCCTTACGACCCAACCCCCGGGGCGAGCAGCAAGGTCATGGCTGCCTCTTCCTGGTTGACGTCGGCACGCGTATGCCTGGATTACTTCCAGTTCCAGTGGGCCAACCTGGTCGTGACCTATGACTCAGGCTCGCGGCAGTCGCTGTTCGACAGGTTCCGCGCGTGGGTGAGCCGTCCGGCCGCGGACGAGACTACCTTGCTGGGTGCAATCGTTGCCTTCGGACGCGAGTTGTTTGGCTGGCGAATGCAGATGTCGACTGGGGATCGCATGCTGTACTCGGCTTTTGCCCTGTCGGTGGTCACGCTGGCGGCGATTTCGTGCTATCTGTTGTTCATTCTCTGCCGGCAATTAATGCGATTGCTGACGCTGCTGCGCGGCCAACTTACGCGGCCGACTGCGCGCGATCAGATCCAGTTTTATGCACGGTTCTGCCGGCGGGCTGCTGCTTTGGGCCTGCAGCCTGGCCCAGGCCAGACTCCGGCGGAGTTTGTGGCAGAGGCGGCTCGGCGATGGCCGGGGCTGCAGGGGGCTCCAGCGTTTATCGACGCCTATTACGAGGTCGCTTACGGGGGTAAGATTCTGTCACTAGAGAAGCGATCGTGGATTGAATCCTTCCTCGATCAACTCAAGCATGCGGATCGACTTGCCAGCACGCAAGGTGTTGCGCAGTGATGTCGGTGGGGTCGTCTATCCAAATCGTCAATTCCCAAACATGCAGCGATCTGTTCTTGTGTGGGACCGGCATCTTGCCGGTCCAAATGACCGGCTGGAAGCCGGTCCCACATGGAAGCCGGTCCCACATGGAAGCCGGTCCCACATGTAAGCGTCACCTTAGGGCGCCACCACGTATTTGGCCTGCAATTCCTTGCTTTCCTTGTAGCCCAGGCGAATGGCCTTAACCCGAAGCGTCGTGCTCGAGTCCAGGGTGACAGGCGCGGTGTACAAGTGCCAGGCGACCTTGCGGCCGGACTCGGTGGCGTAGGCGATGGATGCCCCTGGCGTCGAGCATGTCAGGCTGACGCGGACAGTTCCTTTGAACGAGCCGGGAGCCGGCGAAGCCTCCGGCGTTGAGGTTGTGGCCCACTTGCCGCCGGGGCGGACGCGTTCGTTCAGTTCTTCCTCGGGGATCATGCCGAGGTCCCCGGTCTGCTTGATCCAGCCTTCAAGGGCGGCGCGCAGTCGCTGCAGATTCTCCTGCTGGGCGGGCGACTTCGCGAGATTGTTGATCTCGTGCGGGTCGGCCTTGATGTCGTAGAGTTCCTCGATGGGCTTTTCAGGGGCGAAGAAGAGCTTCTGAGGCCCCGTGAGTTTGCCTTCCTTATTGAGGCGGCGCATCTCTTGCATGGTCGGCATTTTTTCCATGTAATCGATGTACTGTGCGTAGGGACGGCCGGGTTTGAAGTTGCGGATGTACTTGTACTGCTTGTCCCGTACGCCGCGGATGATGTCGTAGGTCTCATCCATGCGGTCGCGAGCGGCGAAGATGTACTCGCGCGGCTTGGCGGCTTTCGCACTGCCGAGGAACGGCTGACCTTGCATGTACGCCGGAACAGGTACTCCGGCGAGGGAGAGGACCGTCGGCCCGAAGTCGACGAAACTGACCAGTTCGTCGCAGGTGCTGCCCGCGCCGTGGTGGTCGGGCCAGCGGACGATCAACGGAATCTGCAGGCCCGAGTCGTAGATCCAACGCTTGGCACGCGGCAGTCCGCGACCGTGATCTGAGTAGAAGAAGACAATGGTGTTATCAGCGAGGCCGTCGTGGTCGAGTTGGGCGAGCAGGTCGGCAACCTGCTGGTCCATTGCGGTGACGAGGTCGCAGTATCGGGCCCAGTCGTTACGCACGATCGGCGTGTCGGGATAGTAGGGGGGCAGGACGGCCTTGAGCGGGTCGTGACGCAGCGAGGCAGGAACATTGGCCATGTGCCGGGCGAACTGCTCGGGCGTGCTACGGATCTGGCTTTCATGCGTGGTGGTGATGTTGAAGACGGAGAAGAAGGGCTGGCCCGGAGCGCGGTTCCGCCAGTGGGCCTTCCTACTGCAGGCGTCCCAGGCGGTGATCGGGGCGTCGAAGTTGTAGTCGGTCTTGGAGTTGTTGCTGCAGTAGTAGCCGGCGGCCCGGAGGTATTCGGTAAAGCACTTCACGAAGGGCGGCGGCACGGCCTTGCAGCGCATGTGCATGGTGCCGATGGCTGTGGGATACATGCCGGTGATGATGGCCGATCGACTCGGGGCGCAAACGCCCGCGACTGAGAAGGCGTTGGTATAGCGAATGCCTTGTGCGGCCAGACCATCAAGATTGGGCGTGCGAGCGTAAGCGTCGCCGTAGCAGCCCAGGTCGGGGTTGATGTCCTCGCAGGTGATCCAGAGGATGTTGGGGCGGCTGGGCTCGGATTTGCTTGCCGCATTCGTCGCAGCCGTGTTCGAGATCATGCCGGCCAGCAGGGCTGCCAATATCGCCCATACTGAGAGAAGATCTTGAAGTTTGCGTTGCTGCTGGGCTCGTGATCCGCGCATTCTGGTTTGCCCTCCACTCGCCCTGCCTCCCAGGACGATTTGCATCCAAGTATAACGC
>JBJKSL010000082.1:0-3705 GCA_046704145.1 Phycisphaerae bacterium | reverse complement strand
CCGAACTCACGCTTGGCCCGCTCGATCATGCCTTCGCCGGCCACGCGGGCTTCGTCCTCAATCTTGCGCTGGAGGACCTCGCCGTCGCGACGACCTTCCTCGACGATCTTGCTGGCCTCTTCACGTGCGGCGGCCAGACGCTCTTCGTACTCGCGAAGACGAGCCTCGGCGGCCTCACGGTCACGCTTGGCGTTCTCCAGCGACTCACGGATGAACCGCTCGCGGCGCTGCAAGCCGGCCAGGATCGGTCCCCAGGCAAACTTGCCCAGCACCGCAAGTACGAGCACGAAGATGAGCACCGTCCAGATGGCGTTGCCGAGGTTGCCGGCGAAGGGACTGATGTTCCCCTCGCCGCCACCGTGCTCCTGGGCCAGAGCCGTCGAAGCGGCGGCCAACAACATGAATCCACCGATGCTCAGTGCAGTCCTTAACCTCACGACAAGATACCTCAAGTGGCGTCGAGGCCCCCGCGACTATTCGCGCAGGCGTCCGTTTGGCGTAATCCGCTCGGCATTCGTCGGCGGCACGTGAACCAACCAGCTCAAACGACGATCTCAGCCGGAGAATACGGCCAACAGGCAAACGACGACCGCGAACAAGCTTGCACCTTCAAGCATGGCCGCGGTGATCAGGGCGATGGTGTTGATCTGGCCGGCGGCTTCCGGCTGGCGGGCCATGCTTTCGCTGGCGCTGCCGCCGATGCGGCCGATGCCGATGCCCGCACCGATGATCACAAGACCGGCGCCAAGGGCACCACCAAGAGCGCCCGCACCCTTATTCTGCAGGAAGGTGGCCGCGCCGTTCGCCGCCGCTGCTGCCGGCGTCGCCGTCGCTGCATGTTCGGCCTGGGCCAAGGCCGGAGCGGCCAAACACAGCAAACCCATCGCGATAAGCAGTCCCATTCCAATTCGTTTCATCGCAGAGCAATCCTTTCTCTAGAAAAGCAGTGAGCTATGAGCTCTGAGCTATGAGCCAGAAGGGAAACCGCCTCCTGTCTCCTGTCTTCTATCTCTGTCTTCTGTCTCCTGCCTTCTGTCCTCTTATCTCAATGTGCAACTTGCTCGCCATGCTTACCGGCATGGCTGTGTTCTTCGTGTTCGTGGTGTATGTTCACGGCCTGACCAATGAACACCGCACTCAGAAACGTGAAGATGAACGCCTGCAGGAAGGCGACGAAGATCTCGAGCAGCGTGATGGCCACACTGCCAAGCACCACGGGAATGGCAACACCGAATCCCATAACCGCGCTTACCGCTCCGGCGCTGGCAATAAAACCTACGAGCACCGCCAGCAGCACGTGGCCGGCCATCATGTTGGCGAAAAGACGAACGGCCAGGGCAAAAGTCTTTGCGATCAAGCCGATGCCTTCAAGGAACGCAATCACAATGCTGATCGGGAACGGCCCAATGAAAAAGTGCTTGATGTAGTTCAAGCCGTGCAGACGAAGCCCGTTGACCACGATCATCACCAGCGTGCAACTCGCGAGCGTGCCGGTGGTCCAGATGTTGCCTGTGGGCGTGCCGTAGATGCCATGCTTCAGGCCGAGCACCTTGGTCGCAAAGGGCCTGGTGATCGGCTCGAGAGGCAGAAGCCCCAGCAGGTTCATGGTCAGGATAAAGAAGAAAGCCGTCCAGACGTACGAGATAAACCGGTCGGTATAGTCGCCCATGTTCGGACGCGCGACCGAATCGCGGAGGAACGTGCAGATCGTCTCGATGACGTTGCGGCCACCGCGCGGCGTCATCCGGTCGACGTCCTCTCCGGCTTCAGGCATGCGGGCAAAACGCGGAATGATGAACAGCAGCAATCCCGCGGCAACCAGCATCATGAAGATGTGATTCGACATCAACGTGAAGGTGCGAAACGGCTCGGCAAACGCATTCGAGGGGCTCCCGCCCAGCCATTTCCACGGATGGTCAACCACGTGCGTCAGAGGATTTGCAGATGCGAGGCAATACTGCAGCATGTTTGCGATCCAAGCGAGCTACCAGCTGAGAGCTGCGAGCCGTGAGCTAATAAACATGAACAAGCCCGGAATATCCTGCGATCGTTCCCACCTTCTCAATCAATCTTGCTTCCCGTCCTGGTTTTGATCGCCACTCAACAGTCGGGCCAGTGCGATGGTCTCCGCCATCGTCATCACTACGTACGCTACACCGATCCAGATCAGGAACGGCCTCGGCGACGCCCAGCCCTCCAGAACCACCGCGACGGTCGCAATCAGCGTGATAGCCAATCGCCGCCCCGATGCCTTGAAAAACAAAGCCAACCGTTGATTCGGTGCAGCCTTGGCGATACGCGGCAGAACCGGCAACATCGTCGCGTAGATCGCGCCGGCCACAATCGCCTGGGCCAGCAGCATACCTTTGACCGCCGGCCAGCCTCCACGCGATTCCGTCGGCTGCCAACCGAACAACAACATCAACAAGGCGGCGACGCATGGCACCACGATCATGACGACCGTACCCTGCCGTCCTTGCCGGCCGCGTTGGCGGTCGCTCTCGCCGCTCATACGCATTTACCCCCCGCCTCCAGCGGACGGTGGCTTGCGTCGGCAGCTATCCGCGCCACCCGTCTTGCTACGAGACCCAGGGCCTCCTGCCCCAATGGACTCGTGCAGCGCCTTACGGATCAGGTTATACAGGCCGCCCACAATACCGATGCTCGCTCCGATGACCAAGCCCCAGTGGCCGGTATTGAATTCCACATCAACCCAGTATCCAACGAGACAGCCACCCGCCACCGCTGCGGCCAACTCCGTACCGAGCGAACCAAGCCGCCATGATGCTCCCTCGTCGGGTTTTTCTGGCTTGCCGCCGTCGCCCATAGCTATTCTCAACGGCCTTCCGTCACCTCGCCCGGATGGCCCTTAAGGGCTTCACCCTAGGCGGATCCTTGAACTGCGCGACAAGTGTAGTTCCGATAACGTGTTCTCGTCAAACCGCACGCAGTAAACTTCATCGGTATCGGACATAAGCGGCGCTTAATCAGAAACGATAAATACGTTCGATCGGCGCGAACGGTCTCCGTTTTGCCGCCCAAAGGGGTAAATACCAAGCGCACTTAGAACTTGTGCCCGCTGCGGCGACCCAAGGATTGTCCGCACAAGTGTTATGCGCCGTTCGCCACGCACAAAATACGCAAATGCGTATAAAAACCACCGGCAGACCCGCTCCGTCTCCACGGAGGAGTCCGCCGGCAAATCTGATCCAGTCTTTGGCTGTACCAAATGCGGACAGGCATGCCAGCCTCATTCTGGCCTCACGCTTCGGCCGTGGCCAGCAACGGCGGGCGACGACGACGACGACGCTTCTTGGGGGCTCCCGGAATCTGAATCTGCGGAGTTCGCGGCTGCGCATTTGCCGCAACGGTTAGAGCCTCGCCAGCGGTAGCGGCGAACAGATCTGCGTTGACTTCCTTCCAGAGTCCTTCAGCGCGGTTGAACACGCCGCCGGAGATCATGATATTCATCGTGGGGTTGGAGCCGACCTGGCGAAGCAGGTCGATGAGCTTACGCACGTTAGCCACGCCCGCCGGTTGCGTGCCGAAGATCAGCAGGATCTCAGGCCGCAACTGCCCCACCATCTGCAGGACTTCGTCATTGGGAACGCCTCCGCCCAGGAAGAATACTTCCCAACCTTCCGCCTCGAAGAGATCCGCACACATTTGTGCGCCCAACTCCTCGGGCTCGCCGTCGGCACAAGT
>JBJKSL010000081.1:0-6937 GCA_046704145.1 Phycisphaerae bacterium | reverse complement strand
GACACCATAGAATTGAGCATCCAGGGCAAGGGCATCGAGTTCGAGGAAGGGCTGCTCACTGCCCGCGGAGCTTCGGGGGCGTTTGAGGAGTTCCCATATCGGCTGTACGACATCGGCGGCGAGGTGCGCTTCCGTCGCGACGGCAAAGTGGACATCGTCAACCTTGCCGGCACTCACAACGACGGCAAGGTCATCGTCAACGGTCATATCGGCGGGCCCACCAGCCACGACACCATAGAATTGAGCATCCAGGGCAAGGGCATCGCCGTCGACCAGGACCTGCTCGTCCACATGCAGCCTGACGACCGCGCGATATGCCAGAAGTTCATCGAGTCGGCCAAAGTCGATGTGGATGTGCAACTCTCCCGGCCGGCATGGGCATGGGGGGGCGAGCGGCCGGAGTGGAACTCGTCCGTTGAGGCGGACTTCCTAGACGGCGTTTTCATGTACCCCGAATTCCCGTACCGGCTGGATCAACTGCACGGTCGAATGCGAATCGCCGACGGCGTGATGCGTCTCGATGAGCTCACCGGCCGACACGGCGAGGCTGTCGTCCGCGCTTCCGGGGCGGCCACTCGCTCGGCGGACAAGCCTGCGGACGTGGAGTTGCGTCTGCAGGTCAGCGGTTTGCCGTTGGACGATGCTCTGGCCAAGGCCATGCCGCCCGGGGTGCGGGCGGTCTACAAGCAGTACGCTCCAAGCGGTCGAGCCGACATTCGCGGTCGACTCTATGCGACGGGCGGACAGCCTCTGCAGTATGAGCTCGAATCTCGCTTGACCGATGGTGGCCTGAGCCTGCCTTCACCGGCCGGAGGGGCCGCGCCTCGGCTGAAGAATATCGAGGCCGATCTGCACATCGTTCCCGACATGCTGGAGGTACGGCTGCTCAAAGGCCTGCTCGGCCAATCCCCCGTGACCATCGAGGGTCGACTCGGCCTGGCCGGCCCTGGTTCGCCGTTCAACGTCCACCTGACCAGTGATTCGCTCGAACTCGGCCCGGATGTGCGGGCGTCGCTGCCCACTGCATTGCAGGCGGACTACGACTCGCTGGCGGCCAGCGGACAGGTACGGCTGGATCTGACCTATGAGCAGCCTGCGGCCGCCGACGCTCGTTCGGCCGGAGCAGCCGCGACCAAGCCGGCGGGCGGCTCCTCTGTACGGTACACAGCAGTCGTCGAGCCGCTGAATTGCCGCATGACTTTCGCGGAGTTTCCGCTACCGCTGGAAGACGTCACCGGCCGGATCGTGCTTACGCCCGACGGCATTCGCATCGACAAGCTCAGCGGCTATCACGGCCAGACAAAGCTCTCGCTGGCCGGGCAGATCAACTCGACCAGCGATTCCGCTGGCGTGCACCTCACCTCGCTGATTGCGAAAGATCTCCAGTTCGACGAGGCCCTGCGCAAGGCGGCGCCTTGGCGGCTTCGTCGCATGTGGGACGACATGCGCCCGACGGGTAAGTGCGACGTCGACCTGCACGATGTGTTCGTGGGCACCATGCACGGTGGCGAGCGGACGTGGAGGGCCAACGGCCGTGTGGATTTCAACAATATGGGCATGGTTGCCGGGCCCGTGTTCTCCGATGTCTACGGCAGCCTCGTAGGTCACATCAGCTATGACGAGCAATTCGGCGTCGATGCCAGGCTGAACCTCAAGCAGGCCAAGATCGACGGACGGCGGATCACCGACGTTACCGCAAGACTGTTGCGTACCAATAGCAACAGCGTGCTCGGCATTCGCAATGTGTTGGCGTCCTTCTATGGCGGAGCCTTGCTCGGTGACCTGGAAATCAACTACGCGGCCCATCCGCCTACTTACGGATTGTCGCTGACCGCACGAAACGTGTCGCTGGAGGACTTCCTCGAAGCCTCCCGCCAGCCGGGCGAGAAGCCCATTCACGCTAAGGGACGGATTAAAGGCACCTTGGCCATGACCGGCCAGTTCGACAATCCCGCCAGCCGCCAAGGCAGTGGCAACGTGCTGATTGAAGATGCCCAGATGCTCAAGTTGCCCTTCATCCTTTCTATTCTGCAGATAATTCACTTCGCCATCGGCGATAACAACGCTTTCCACGATGCATTGTGCGACTACATGGTCGATGGCGACGAGATTATCCTCGATCGCATCGATCTTCGCGGCAGCTCGGTGTCCATGGTCGGGGCCGGGCGCGTACGTATGCCCGATACAGCCATGCACCTGGTCCTGCTCATCGGTAGTCCGTTGAAACTGCCCAAGGTGGCCGTACTGACCGAGTTGATGGAAGGCATCGCCCGCGAACTGATGGAAGTGCACGTGGAAGGCACGCTCGAGTCGCCGGTCTTCCGTGCCGAGGTGGTCCGCAGTCTCAAGAAGACCATCGAGGCCATAACCAATGTCCGTGTCGAGCGGCCTCAACGCGCGTATCGGCCTTAGACGGCACGACGAGTGCAAGCGGCCATCTGATAAAACCTTGTGGGGCCGGCTTCCAGCCGGTCTGGTTTTCAGGTTTTAATAGGCGGTCTTGGAAGGAGTAGTGTTTTGGAACACTTCGAGCAGTCACCTGCATCGTCTCATGCTTCGCCGCCGATAGCGAGGGCTGTTGCCGTTGCCGAGCCGGTAAGCCCGCTTACCGAGGCTCATTTCGCATTCATCCGCAGCGCCCTGCAGTCACGCCGTCCTGTACGCCGTGCTGCACGCGTGGCCCACAACTCGGCCATGAGCATACTGGCCGCCGGCCTGCTGGCCGTGCCTTTCACGCTGTTTTCGTTAACCCTGTACAACGTGATCAGCACCGCAGCCATCTGCACGATCGGCTACCTCGAACTACTCGGCGCCCGTAAGATGGCTCGCGGGCTGCCCGAGGCTTCCTCGCACCTGGGTTGGAACCAGGTCATCTTCATCTGTCTGATCGTGTTGTACTGCATCGACGCCATGTTCAGCGCCGCTTCCGGCTCAACTCTATCTCCGCAGCTTCGCTCGCAGCTCTCACAGGTGGGCGACATCGGTACGCAACTAGATTCCGCAATGAGCGTCGTCAGCTACGTCGTCTATTCAGTGGTGATCCTGCTGAGCACCACCCTGCAAGGCGCCTTGGCCTGGTACTACTTCACACGCCGGAAGCACCTCGAAGCCTTCCAGCAAGCCACCCCCGCCTGGGTCCGCCGACTGATCGACGAACTCGAAGCGTGAAGACTGCCCGCAGATCATGCAGATGAAGCAGATTGGAAGAAAAGGCAGATGAAGAACTATTCCACAGGGCGTCTCTTTCTTCTGTTGATCATGCGCTCGTATTCAAGCTTGGGGTAATGGCCGAAGTTGACCAGCAAGCCCACCTCAAGGCCCGTGGCGCTGAGATAGTTCAAGACTTGTGCACGGTGCTCGTCGGTCAGAGCCGAAACGGCCTTGATTTCGAGAATGATTTGTTCAAAGCACAGGAAGTCTGGAACAAAAGTCTTTGTCAGCACCTCTCCTTTGTACGTGAGCCTCAGTTCCTTTTGTGGATCGAACGCAATTCCCTGCTTCCGGAGTTCAAGCTCAAGGCATTCCTGGTAGACCGGTTCCGTGAATCCGCACCCTTCCTCGTTGTACACTTCAAAGCAAGCCCCGATCAATCGATAGGTCTCGGTCTTTAACGGAAAGTCTGCTTCCATTTCCTTTATCCCCATTTCAATCTGTTTTATCTGCGTGATCTGCGGGCACAGATCTTCACGAGCGCAAGCGGCGCTGCCAGCGGGCGAGCAGTTCCATGGCGGATTGACCGGTGGTCTTGGAGATGTCCAGATCGCGGATTTCGTCGGTGACCTCTTCGAGAGGGTCGCCGAAGAGAAAGAGTTGCCGGTCGCGCTTGTTGCGGACGGCGGCACGTACCGCGGCTCCGCGGTCGGCACTGAAGTTTGATTCAAGCTCGGCCAGCAGTTCGCGGCTCCGCTCGATCACGCCGCCGGGCACACCCGCGAGTTTGGCCACGTGCGAGCCGTAGCTCTTGTCCGCTCCGCCCGGCACGATGCGGTGCAGAAAGACGATCTGATCCTGCCATTCACGCACGGCCACGTTGCAGTTGGCCACACCCTGCAGGTAGTCCTGCAGTTGGGTGAGCTCGTGATAGTGCGTGGCAAACAGGCATCTGCAGCCGACGCGGTTGACCAGGTCTTCGGCGATGGCCCAGGCCAGCGACAGCCCGTCGAAGGTGCTGGTCCCGCGGCCGAGTTCATCGATGATTACCAGGCTGTCTCGCGTGGCGTTGTGCAGAATGTTGGCGGCTTCGGTCATCTCGAGCATGAAGGTGGACTGGCCGCGACTGATCTCGTCGGATGCCCCCACGCGAGCGAACAGACGATCTACCGGCCCGAAACGCATGGCTCCCGCAGGTACGAAGCTGCCCGTCTGAGCCAGTAGCGTGAGCAGGGCCACCTGCCGAATGTAGGTGCTCTTGCCAGCCATGTTCGGCCCGGTGAGGATAGCCAACGCGGGGCAAGCCTGATTCTTTCCGTCTCCCGCATCCCGCGTCCCGCAAGCAGTGCTGCTCAAATGGCAATTATTGGGCACAAACTTGTCGGCCAGGGTCTGATCCAGGACTGGGTGCCTGCCGTCGGTGATTTCCAGCACTGCCTCACTGGTCAGCTCCGGCCGCACATACCGCCGTTCATCTGCCAGACGAGCGAAGCCGGCGGCCACGTCTACCTCGGCCACTGCCGACGCCAGCCGCTGCAGGTCGGGGATTCGCTGGATGGCCTGCTGGCGAATGAGCTCGAACAGCTCGATCTCGCGAGCGATGGCCCGGTCGCGGGCGGTCAGCACCTCGGTTTCGTACTTCTTGAGCTCGTCGGTGATGTAGCGCTCGGCGTTCTTGAGCGTCTGCTTGCGAACGTAATCGACCGGGATACGGTCGCGATGCGTGTTGGTGATCTCGATGTAATAGCCGAAAACCTGGTTGAACCCCACCTTCAACGAAGGGATACCCGACCGTTCAACCTCGCGAACCTGATAATCGGCGAGCCACTGTCGCCCGTCGGCACCGATGCCGCGTAGACGGTCGAGCTCTGCGTCGAAGCCGGTCGCGATGATACCGCCTTCGTTGGCCACCAGCGGTGCGTCGGCCGCCAGCGACGCCGTTAGATACTCCGCCAGCTCGTGCAAACCGCCCATCGCATCGCGCCGAACGGTCAGAAATACGGATAACCCCGCCGAACGTGTTTCCGTCGACTCTGCCTGCTGTTGGTCCGGTTGCTCTGCAATCATGGGCGCCGCACTTCGTGCCAACTCGTCGAGCAACGTTGCCGCCCGTTCGATCGCCAGCAGCGTGTGTCCCAGGCTGACCAGGTCTCGCGGCGACGCTCGCCCCACGCCCAACCGCGCGGTGATTCGCTCGATGTCAGCCAGCAGCCGCAGCTCTCCGCGGATTCGCTCCAACATATGCACGTCGCTGAGCAACTCGGCGACAGCTTCTTGTCGCTCGCGTATGAGTGCCGGGTCGCGAAGTGGGGCGGCCAGCCAGCGGCGGATGCATCGGCTGCCCATGGCCGTGCTGGTGCGGTTGACGGCTGCCAGCAGCGTGCCCGCGGTGGTGCCGCTACGAATGGTGCGCTCGACCTCCAGGCAGCGCCACGTGGATTCGTCGATGGACACGAAGTCGCGAGGCTGTCGCCTCCGGATCGACACGATGTGCGCGAGCGAGGACTTCTGCGTCTCGGCCAGGTAGTCGACGATCGCCGCAGCGGCGCATAGTGATGCATCCATGCCGGCAAAGCCGAAGCCCGCCAGCGTCGAAACGCCGAAGTGCTTCAGCAGTTGCTGCTCGGCCTGGTACACGTCGAACAGGTGTGGCGGCCGCCGAGTGATTGCCGGGCCGGTGTTGTCTGATCCGGGGCCAGCCGACGTGCCGCCCTTGAGCTGCTGCACGAGGCCCGCGAACGGGTCGGCTACGTCGATGCGCGTCTCGGGCAGAAGGATCTCCGCCGGTGCCATGCGCGCCAACTCGTCCAGCAGTTCGCGATTGGACAGTGTCTCGACGAAGAACGCCCCGGTGGACAGCTCGACGAAGGCCAGGCCCACCTCGTCCTTGTGTCGGCAGAGGCAGGCGAGGTAGTTGTCCGCCCCCTGGTCGAGCAGTGCGTCTTCGGTCAACGTGCCGGGCGTGACGATCCGCACGACCTCCCGGCGGACGACGCCCTTGGCCGTCCGCGGATCCTCGACCTGCTCGCTGATGGCCACCTTGAGGCCGGCGTGCACCAGCTTGGTGAGATAGCCTTCCAGGGCGTGGTAGGGAATGCCCGCCAGCGGGATAGGTTCGCCGTTGCCGGCCGAGCCGCGGCTAGTCAGCGTGATGCCGAGTACGCGGGCGGCGGTCTGGGCGTCCTCGAAGAAGGTTTCATAGAAGTCGCCCATGCGAAACAGCAGCAGGGCGTCCGGGCAGGCGGCTTTCTGCTCGACGTACTGGCGCATGGCCGGCGTGAGCCGCTCGACGGGGGTCGGCGGCTCACCAGCAGCGGCGGAGGTCGTCGGTTTCGGGTCAGCCATGAACCGGCGAAAATGTACCAGCTTTGCCCCCCGGAGTCACCCAAACAGTGTCCCTAGCGAGCGTCGGGCACCTGCGAGTGAGGGGTTCGTGAAGGCGAGCCCGCCCATGAAGTCGAGCCGGGCCGTCAAGGCGAGCCGGGCCGTCCTCGGCCCGGTGGACACCGCGGCGGATAATCAACTCATCCGGAGCCCCGCACAGGCCGATAACCTCCGGGCAGCCTGTTGCGCCTCGGAGATTTTTATGCGCGTTGCTCTCGTTAACCCCTGTGTCGAACGCCAGATCCAACGCCACCGCCATGGAATTGGCCATCTCGGGTTGGGCTACATTGCCGCCATGCTGCTGCGCGAGGGGCACGAGGTGCGTGTGGTCGACGCGAAGAACGAGAGCCTGGGTTTCACCGCGGTCGTGGATCGCCTTCGAGAGCTTGCGCCGACCATAGTG
>JBJKSL010000080.1:0-7745 GCA_046704145.1 Phycisphaerae bacterium | reverse complement strand
GGTCCGGATTCTTCAACTGACGGTCGCGGAAGGCCAACGCCCGGTCGTATCTAAAGCCGATGGGGTGGTCGTCGGACAGGTCGAGAGTCAGATCGCTCGGCCCGGGTGGAATGGTCCGTTGCGTCATCACGATGGGCTGGTTCGGTGGCTGGTTGGCGAGCAGGCCGATAGCCAGCGAACCGTCGTGACAGCTCAGGCACATTTTCGACGGGCCGCTGGGCTGATCGATATGGGCTTCCGTCGTGGAGCTCTCGTAGATCTTGTAGTGTGTCGGCGGCATGTACCGGTTCCACAGCGGAGCCTGGCCGCTCGTGTGGTGCGGTGCGTGGCAGAAGATGCAGACCTGCTGCTCGTCGACTGCGTGAATGGGCCCCGGCCCGGTGACGCTCAGATCGTGCGGCGAACCGACAATGGTGCCTTGTGCGAATGCGCGGCCGCCGCTGCTGAAGATGCCCGCGATCATCGCAATCAGTGCGATGCGCATGCATATTACGCAGCCACGACGCCCAAGAGATGGGGCAGCCGGCACTTTCGCTCCTGCAAATCGAGTTGTTTCCCTTGGCCTAGTCATTTTGCCGTTGCCGTCGAAGTCGGTTGCAGCAGGTTGAAGACCTGCACGCGACCGTTGTAGGTATCCGCCACCCACATGCGGTTCTGCTTATCGATACAGATGCCCGTTGGCAGCGAGAACTCACCCGGGCCGTGGCCTTCCTGGCCGAACGCCATCAGCAGTTGGCCATCCGCGGTAAACGCCTGGATGTTCTCGAATTGGGCGTCAACTACCCAGATTGCTCCGTTGGCGTCGACGGCCACGCCCTTGGGCAGAGCCATGTCGCCGGCGGCGTCGCCCTTTTGGCCGAACATGTTGATCGGCTTGCCGTCCAGGCCCAGCCGCTGTACGCGAAAATTGAGTGAATCCGCCACCACCAACGTGTCGCCAGTGCACGCCAGGTGCGACGGCACGTTGAACTGCCCCGGCCCTGTGCCGTGCGAGCCGAACTCCACAACGACCTCGCCAGAGTTGTTGAACCCGAGGATGCGATGGGCACCGGCATCAGCCACATAGCATAAGCCGTTGGCCGGACAGTACGTCATGCCCGATGGACGAGTCAGCTTGACTGCGCCCACCCATCGTCCCTCGCTCTTGGGGGCGAACACTGCCAACGCGTGCAGCTTGGCATCCGCCACCCACAGCGTCTCGCCCGCCCAGCACACCGCGACCGGGCACTCCATCGCGATGCCGGGCGAAGTTTCGCCGCGAGCTCGGATCTTGCCCACCTCGGCCAGTCGCGTGTACTTGTGTGCCGTGATGTCGAAAACGTGCACGCACTTGCCGCCCACGTCGGCGACGGCCACGCGACTGCCCGAATCGTCCACGGCCACGCCCTGCGGACTGACGAACTTTTCCGGAGCCACCGGGCCGTAGATCAGATCCTCGAAGACCTCTCCGACGGACCGCTGCTGGCCGCTGTCGCCGCTGTTGTTAAACGACCCCACGTAGCGCACGTGGGCCGCGTCCGGCGGCTTGGGCCAGACAATCGGCGGCTCGACCGGCGTGAGGAACTTCAACTGCGGTTGCGCGCAGCCCGCAACCAGCACGCCGGTGAAAAGAGCCACAAATGTGACGGCAATCGGTTTCACGCCGGTTTACCTCGGGCCTCGCGTCCGCCACGGCTGTATCGCCGGCAGCAGATGCGACAGGTCCCGCCGCAGGTTCAAATAGATGCCCACGCCCTCGTCGTCGCCCTGCATCAGCGAGAGCAGATCGTATTCGACGACAAGTTCCATGGTCAGATATCCACGCTTGAGTTCGAAGCCCGCTTCCACGTCCACGCCGTTGGTGTCGCCGTCGACACTGTCGTCCTCGAAGTGGTAAGCCGTGTTAGCCTTGAACCACAGATAATCGGTGATCCGCGAACGATCGGTCATGTTCACGTCGAGCCACCACACGTGGCGGTAATCGTACTCGGCCCCGTAGAGGTAACGCGACAGCTCGCCGTTGATGTCCAGCGTGTGAGCCACCGAATTGAGCAGCGACGCATGGCCGGTGAAGTGCCCGGCAGTGTAAGGCAGCACGCTGTCGTAAAAGATCTCGTACTCGGCACCGAGGTTGAAGCGTTCCTTCTCGAAGCGAACACCGAACCGGTGGCGGTTTTGATTGTCGCGATACCAGGGCGTGGCCCGCGAGTTCTCCACCTGCTGGCAGCGGGCCTCCAACGCGTAGTAAGGCGTCAGGCCGAAGTTGAAGCGGTGCTCGATGAGGAAATCGCTGCGGTACGAGTCCACCTGTCCGTGGGCGGGTACCTTGTAGGTGTAATCGAAGTAGACCACCTCGCCATCGGCGATGCGGCCGGTCAGCAGCCGCGTCACGATCGCTCGGCCGGCCACCACGACGGGAATGTAATCCTTGCCGGGAATGTACAACCGTGTGCGAGTGCCGTTGTAGGCGATGATGCTGCCGGGGACTATGCCCGTTTCGCGAAGGAACACCGGCCGACTGCCGCCCATGGCATGAGCCTCGGCACGCACGTAGCGGTCACCAGCATCGCCGGCCGTGCGCATTTGGTCGAAGCCGAAGTGAGCGTTGGCCCACAACTCGCCGAGCGAGGTCGGCTGATGGTACGACGCGTCGATCAGCCCGCCGAACTGATTGGTGTCCAGGTCGTTCTCGACTCGTTCGTGCATGGCGTAGCCGTCAGCGGTCAGCCGCAGCTTGTCGGTCGCATCCCAGACAGCCTCGCTGTCGAAGCGGTTCTGAGTAACCTTCACTGCGCCCTGATCGTACTGATACAGGCTGTACCGCTGGATGGTTTTGAACTTGTCCGTGTGCTGCAGAGTCAGTTGCGGGACGAGTTCGAGTTCATCGCGTGCCAGATCGCCCTTTTCCGCGTTGTAGCGGAAGTAGGTGTCCAGGCGGTGCTTGTCTCCGGGGCCGAACGCCAGTTCGTGCTCCACCCTCACCTCGTCGCGCTGCGTCTTGAACGAGTACTCACTGCCCTGGTAGTCCGACTCGTCGTGCTCGTGGTTGTACATCAGCCGCAGCTTGTGCGTATCGCTGAACTGGAACTTGTGGTCGATCCAGTATTGGCTGTTCTCCAGGCTCTCGTCGTCCGATTCCAGCCGATTGCCATAGCGCTCGATATCTCGCCAGGAGAAGCCGGCCTCGGTCGTGAACTTGGTGCCGACCAGCATGGCGGACAGGCCCGTCTCGGTGCGCTCCTCACGCAGCGACGGCAGGAACTGCCGCGGCACGCGGGCGTCGTCTCTGCGGGCGTAGAAGTTCAGCGAGAGCGGCTTGGCCTTGAACATGTCGACGTTGATGTCATAACGCATCAGGAAGCCGTCGTCGTTCTCGCTGTTGGAGTACAGGGGGAAGCCCGTCTCCTTTTCCTTGAAGCGGTCCTGGGTGAGGCCGAACTCCAGGGCGGCGCTGTACTCCAGCAGGTTGGGGTCGTAGGCGAAGCCGCTGAGAGTCAGCCCGGTGGTTTCGTAGAACCGCAGCGTGTGGTCCGTGTAGGTCGTGTCCCGCTGCATGGGGATGGTGGTGGTGACCCGGCGGTGCTCGAAATCGCTCTCGAAGCCGACGAACAGATCGGTGATGTCCAGCCGAAACCGCCGGTCAACCGCAGGCACGTCGAATCCCGCGTTTTCAGAGCCGGCTTCTGTGGCCTCGTTGCCGTTGGCCGATGCGGTGGCCTCGTCGGCTGGCGCAGAAGCGGGCGCCGGTGGCGGAGCACCGTCAGCCCGTGGGGCAGCAAGACCCATAGACACCAGCACTATCCATGCCTGTGCGAGGGTGATGGCCGCGTACAGTCGGTTCCTGAACTGCATCAAATGTTGCTGACCGCGCCGAAGCAACTGCTGCAAATGACGAAGGATAGAGCCGGAACAAGCAATATGACCCCGGACCGCATCCACTCTGGCAGGTCATTTCGCCATTCAGCGGTTCGACACTCGTCATTGGCTCCCGTGTATCCCACTTCCCAACGCGCACCCCGACTCAGCCGGGAATGCGAATGCGTTTCCAAGTCCGTTGTGGCACCGCTGGCAGGTCAGGCAGGTGGACAGCACCGCCTGCCCGTCGGCGTTCTCCGCTACTTGCGTGCCGTTATTGCTGAACATTTCCGCCAGATCCGCAGTGGGATCGAGCCGGAAAATGTGACTTCGCGTGTCGCCTAACTTAACGGACAGGCCGTTGGTCAGGTTGATCGTGTTGCTGAGGAAGGTCTTCACCGCGTAAGGCATGTGGCAGCTCTTACAGGTGACTTCCTCTGTGTAGTCGCCACGTTTGTAGACAAGCCCGCTGTGCAGGGCCAGGTTCATATCCGGGTGACAGGCCGTGCAATCGTTGCGGATGGCGATGCTGGGATCGGCCTTCACGGACACGTGCGGATCGTGGCAAACATTGCACGCGAAGCCCGCGTGCGGACTGGCAGCCAACTCTGTCGCCTGCTGGAAGCCTTCGATCAGATTGTTGCTGGCCGCGATGACCTGCGAATCCTCCCCCGTATGGCAGCGAGCACACACGGTGGCGCCGGCGTCCACATTGATGTTGCCGGCGGTAGGATTGGGCACGTGCTTGCTGCCGGGGCCGTGACAGGCCTCGCACTGCACGCCGGCCTCAGCCCAGGTGCCTTCGATGCCCGGGCGATTTTCCTGATTCATGCCGCCGTTTTCGGTGAGTGTCTCAGGCCCGGTCGTCCGCCGCTCGAAAAGGTCGTAGCTGAACGGCAAGGGCTGAACCTGGTTGGGGCGGAAAGAGGCGAACTGCGGCGACGGCAGGCCAATCGCCGGATGGGCCAGATTATACTGCGTATTCGTGCCCGCCGTACCATTGGTCAGCAGGTAGCCGTTCAGATCCACGAACAGGGCCGCCTTGTCGTAGCCGTCGATCACATAACTGATGTCCGGCCAACCATAACCGGTCGGCGGGGTGGGTACGCCGGCTGCATCCGCGGGATATACGGGTTTCTCGGTTTCGACCGGCTTGAGTGCCTGCGAGTGGCCGGTACGGATGTGCGTGGCGTAGACCCCTGCGTGGCATGACCCGCAAGCGGACGAGCCGACATATCGGGTCTCATTCGTGGGGACGATGCCGGTGGGCAGTTCCTCGCCTCCGTTACAGCCCGGCAACAACGGCCATGCCACCGAAAGCAGGGCAAGGGCGACGGTGCTCACTGATATGTGGTGTAGCTTATTTGTCACGCTCTCCCCAATGTTGCAGGTACCTGCGGCAGTCGAGCATGTAGTCGCGTCTTCACTTCCCTTAAGCCAAGTGTTCACGGCAACCGCGACACCCAGCCGCACAGTGTCCCGACACCGCGCACAGTACTACCCGAACAGGGTATGATGCCACCCGACGGTGCAGGTCCGATGCCATGCATTTTGGGGGGGATCGTTCGGGTTGTCAACAATTGAGCACGGCGGAGTTTATGATCGGGCCGCGCCCGCTTTGGCGACACAGACGCCTCCGCCACAGCCCGCAGGTTGCGAGGCATGCGAATCCGGTTAAGCTGAGCGGCTCCCGGGCTTTGTCACGTGGCAGTGACATGGTCGAAACAACGCCCGGACCAGACTCGAAGGACGGATCGCAGCCATCTAACGGAATCAGATCATGCCCACAGACACCTTCATCACCGAGGAGTTCCTTCTGCAGACCGAGGCGGCCCGCCGTCTGTATCATGAGTACGCCGAGGGCCTGCCCATCATCGACTACCACTGCCACCTGCCGCCCGACCAGATCGCGTGCGACCAGCGTTTCGCCAACCTGACCCAGGTCTGGCTGGCCGGCGATCACTACAAGTGGCGGGCCATGCGGACCAACGGCGTCGACGAGCGATTCTGCACCGGCGATGCTGCCGACTACGACAAGTACCTCAAGTGGGCCGAGACTATGCCCCGCTGTCTCCGCAACCCGCTGTACCACTGGACGCATCTGGAGTTGAAACGCTATTTCGGCATCTCGGACAGGCTGCTGAATCCCGCCACCGCCGCCGACATCTGGGCAGCCTGCAACGAAAAGCTCGCCACGCCGGAGTTCTCCGCCCGCGGCCTGATCGCCCAATCGAACGTGGCCGCCCTCTGCACTACCGACGACCCCGTCGACAGCCTCGAGCATCACCAGGCCATCGCCAAGGACTCCAGCTTCGCCGTCACCGTGCTGCCAGCATGGCGTCCGGACAAGGCCGCGAACCTCGCGGACGTCAACGAGTTCAACGCCTACCTGGAGCGCCTGTCTGCCGCGGCCGACGTTGAAATCCGCAATCTGGCCGACCTGCTGACCGCTCTCCGCAAGCGGCACGACTACTTCCACGCCAACGGCTGCCGAATCTCCGACCACGGCGTCGGCGTGCTCACCGCTGAGGACTACACAGACAGCCAGATCGCCGCCATCTTCGACAAGGCCCGAGCCGGCCGACCGGTCAGCCCGCAGGAGGCCGCCGCCTTCGAGTCGGCCATGCTCTATGAGTTCGGCCTCATGGATCACGAGAAGGGCTGGGCCCAGCAGTACCACATGGGGGCCATGCGGAACAACAACAGCCGCCTGTTCGCCCAGTGCGGCCGCGACATCGGCTTCGACTCCATCGGCGAGTTCGAGATCGCCCGCCCGCTCAGCCGACTGCTCGACCGCCTCGACCGCAGCAATCAACTGCCCCGGACCATACTCTACAACCTCAACCCGCGGGACAACGCCGTGCTGGCCACCATGGCCGGCAACTTCCAGGACGGCTCGGTCCCTGGCAAGATCCAGTTCGGCGCCGCCTGGTGGTTCCTCGACCAGAAGGACGGCATGGAACGACAGATCGAGGACCTCTCGCAGATGGGTCTGCTCAGCCGCTTCGTGGGCATGCTGACCGACAGCCGCTCGTTCCTGTCGTACACACGGCACGAGTATTTCCGCCGCATCCTCTGCAACATCATGGGCAACGACATGACCGCCGGCCTGGTGCCCAACGACTACGAACTCGTCGGCCAAATGGTCCGCGACATCTGTTACAACAATGCGGTAGGATACTTTGGATTCGATCTGCCACGCAGATGAAGAGGGGCGCCACAAAACGGCTCGGAAAGCGGCAAAGACTGCAGAGATGGCCACAAAGAGGCGCGAAGAGCCACAAAAAATGCAGGCAGCGTTATGTGGGCCGGGTTTGCGGCATTTTGTGGGACCGGCTTCCGGCTGGGTGCGTGTTTAGCGTTGGGTGCTCTTTGGGCCCCGGAGGGGCCGCGCGAAAATCCTGGTGGCCTCGACCAAGTTCGAGTTGGAGACGACGTGCTCTTTTGGCCCCAGAGGGGCTGCGCGAAAATAGCCACGGGTGTAGCAGTTCGCCAGGGCTTGCCCCTGGCGACGCGGAACCCGTGGTGGATTCGACCGCAACAAATCTCTTTTCCTTCCGCGAGAGGCGGCGGAGCCGCCCCTCGCGGAAGGAAAAGAAAAACCTGCGCGAGACGCGTCCAGGGGTTCCGCTTCGGGCTTTGCCCTTCGCTCCACCCCTGGCTATTTTCAGCGGCCCCTCCGGGGCCAAGAACGGCCGATGCCAAATGGCCGACAGAACGCTAGATACGTACCAGCGGGGCAACTGACGCTAGTAGGAGCCGCTCGTGCCGGAATCCTTTCCAGCGAGACCGCGCAGGCTGAAGCCGGCGGCTCTGTGCTTATCGATCGCTCTTTTTTCGTGTCTTTTTGTGTTTTTCGTGGCCCAATGTCTTCTTCACGGCCAACATTCGAGAAAGGGACGGTAATGAGG
>JBJKSL010000079.1:0-3225 GCA_046704145.1 Phycisphaerae bacterium | reverse complement strand
GCCCGACTCGGAAAGTAATTGCGCGACAGTTGCAGGCCGTCAGGGTTGCTGGCGTTGGCCACCAAGGCCACTCCCACGCCGACCACGGCGACAATCAGCCCCTCGGCAAACACGCGCTTGCTTTCGTGCATTCGATCATTTAACCACAAACGGCCCGCGACTCCAACACTCAGCCCGGTCCCGCCGACCAGGCTGCCAGCCAGGACTCGTACTGAGCCCGTTGCGAAGGCGTGCTCCACCTCAAGCGGTCGGGGGCGCCCCAGTAAAAACTCACCCAGCCGGCACACCGCGGCTTGGTCACGCGCAGCATGGTCGCCAGAAGGTCCGTAGGCTTGATCCGCTCTGGCGTGTACAGGGGAAAGAACTCCTCGATGACCAGCGGCTTATCCTTAGGCAGCGAGGCCAACCGTTCTCGCCACTCCTTCTCGTTGACGGCCAGGTAATCCTCGCCCGGCTTGGTCGGCCGCGGGTAAAGATGGTAACAGTAGAAGTCCACCGCTTCGGACATGATCGTCGGATCGAGCGCGCCCACCGTCACCAGATGCCCCGGATCCTCCGCGCGGATTGCCCCGGCCATGCGTTTGGCCCAGTTCTGGGCGAGTTGCTTCTGCCATGCCAGATACTCGCCGAAACGGGAATCCTTGCCGTCAAACGGCGGTATGACGATTTTCTGCCACGTTTCGCCCGCCCTCGGGTAGTCCGGCCAGTGCTTGCGCAGCGCATCTTCGTTGCCGTAGGTCGACTGCACGTGCTGCGTCCATCGCGAACCGATGTGCCGATACCGCCGATGCACGTAGCAGAACTTCTGCCCGTCCGGCATGCCGAAGCACCCTACGATCAGTTCCTTGCTGTCGTTCCAGCAGATCACCGGCTCGTTCTGCAGGTCATACGTGAAGATCGCCGACCGCCCGCGACAGCGACGGGCCACCGTCCGCCAGAACAGCTCCTCGGCATCCTCGAGTTGCTCGTCGGAGGCGTTCTGCATCCAGGCCGGTATCGACGCCGGCCGCAGCGTGGCCAGCCCGACCAGAATCAGCCTGATACCGCTGCCGTCCGCCGCCGCCAGGACGCGGTCCAGACGTTCGAGCCCGCCGGCATCCACGTGCCCAGCATCAGCGAGGATGTCGGCCGTGCCGATGAACACGCGGGCCACGTTGCCTCCCCGTTGCCGCATGGCCGCGAAGTCCTCGTCGATGATCTGCGGACACTCGCGGACCACGTCCTCGAGCAGCATGTCCCGACCGTCGACCACCGTGCGGTCGTAGTTGAAGCCCCACGGCACGAACGGTGTCGAACTCACGCCGTCGGTAAGTACGAAATGCTGCCCCTCGACGGCAACCCGCATAGAGTCACGGCCACCAGCGCAGCCAGCCACCGCCATCGCCGCACCCATCCCAATCAGCCAAAGCGTGATCCGCGACATGCCGTCTCCTGTTGAAAGAGTTTCTCATCACAGAGAGCTCGTGCGGGAATCCTTTCCAGCACGTCCTCTCAGGTTCCACCTATCTCCCCGCCAGATTGTCGTTGAAAAACTTCATCAGCGAAGGCAAATCAATCTCATGTCCGCCGCGGTGAACCACGAGGCTCGCATAGCCGGGCACGCCAAAGTCGCCGTAGATGACCTTAATTTGACTCATGGCCTCCATGGCCATGGCAGCCGGGAACTGGTCGGCCGGTTCAGCCAGACCGTTCTGGCACTGCAGCATGCGCGGGGCAATCAGTGAGTACACGTCCGGGAAGTCCACCAGTTCGCGAAGCCCATCGAACTTCCAGTCCTTGTAGTGGTTCTGCTCGAGCTGATCCATGAAGGTCAGGAATCCGCAGCTCACCGTCGCGGAGATTCGCGGATCCATCGCCGCCAGCCACATGGACATCTCGCCGCCCAGCGACAGGCCCGCACAGCCGGCCTTGCGACCGTCGACCTCTGGCAGCGTGGTGACCAGGTCCACGCAACGAACCAGATCCCAAAGCCGCTCGCCCACAAGCGTACGGCCCTTCTCGAGAACCTCATGCTGACCCACGTCTGTCGAGACAGTCACGTAGCCCGCCGAAGCCAACGCCGCGGCAAACCCCTTGCAGGCCGTCGTGTCATCGTACACCGTCCGGCGGTTGCCATCATGACCGTGGACGCATACGACCGCGGGATATCTCTCGCCCTGCTTGCCGATGGGCACCGTCACGATAGCCTTGATCCGCCGGGTCGCGGTCGAGGCAAACTCAACCTCCCGCAGCGAATAGCTGCCCTTGTTCTCGCTGGACAGCAACTTGGCCGAGAGCGGCGTGCCCGTCTCCACCAGGTCCGAGAGCTTCATGGCGTCAAACAGCCGCGCTCGCACCTGCTTCTGCCAGGCGATGGCCTCCATGCGCGATCGCGAGGTGTACCGCATGTCCCGCAGCACAGCGGGCACCGCCGGTGCCGAGGCCGACGGCTCCGTGGCCGGACGAGTCGCGACAAGCTCTTCCGCAGGTCGGCTGGCCATAGGGACATCTGAAGGTGCGCTGGCAACCACCGCATTCGCGGGTTCGCTGGCAGCCACAGTCTCCTCAGGCTGACTGGAGGGTGCGGACGCCGCCGGCTCCACCGTTACAGGTTGTACCTTCGGCTCTGGCCTGGACGCTGCAGCCTTGACCGTGATGAGCATCGGCATGTGGGCCTGCAACTCGATCTGCTGTTCGATCAGTTCCTTGCCGCTGACGACCTTCGGCTTCTTGCCATCGAGCGTTATCTCGTAACGGCTGCCGGGTTCCACGGTGAACCACTCCGGCCATTGATTGATGCGCGCATAATCCAGCGGCAGGCGCAGGTAGTCGCGGTGTCGCGGGTGATCGAATTTCAGCTGCCCGACCCACGGATATACACTCTTCAGGAAGATGCGAAGGACGCCGTCGGGGTCAAGACTCACGCCCAGTTGCACGTCGTCGCGCCAGGGCAAGGCGGTGATGCCCTGCGTCTTACAGAGCGCATACATCAGGGCCGTTCGTGCGCTGTTGCCGTCTCCGTACCAGCCTTCAATGATGCCGTCCGGCTGCTGCCGCTCCATGAGCACGGCCATCTCGCGATCCACCCAATCAAACGCACTGCCCACCGGGATGCGATTGAGCAGATTAATGGCACCTTCCAGCGAGTCAGCCATCTGATCCGCCATAGCCGCACCGGCGATACCCGTCATGTTCTCCAGCGTGACGCGATCGAGGCCGATCAACGTGCGGATCACCGTATTGCGG
>JBJKSL010000078.1:0-3578 GCA_046704145.1 Phycisphaerae bacterium | reverse complement strand
CGGCTATGGGGCCAAACTGCTTGCTGATCGAGCCACCGGCGGAGAACAGAGCGACATCCACGCCCTTGAAGCTTTCGGCGGTCAGTTCTACGACGTTATGCGTCTTACCTTTGAAGGTGAGGGGCTTGCCCGCCGAGCGGGCCGAGGCCAGGAAGGTGATCTTCTCGAAGGGGAAATTCCGCTGTTCGAGAACGCGGATGAACTCCTGCCCGACCGCTCCGGTCGCGCCCACTACAGCCACATGTCCTGCCATTGTTGTCAGACTCCTTGCCTGCAGACCCGTACCCCGTGCCAGTCCCACAATTAACGCTAACAGGGGAAAGCGCCGCCCGAGAATGTGGTGTGCAGGTCGAGCATTTCATGGTATCGAAAGCGGCGGCCGGAGGCAACGGGACAGGGCGATGATTCGGAAAGCAGGGTGCGGAAGTGGCGCAGCCACCCTCGGCTGTGTTTTCAGCCACAATCCCCAGCCGAGGACCGCTGGGTACGACGTGCCAAAGGGATCGGCCACATCCGGAAGGCGAATGGCTGGAACCCCAGAGCTGACAAACCTTTGTAAGCCCCCCGGCCTGTGTATTAGAATGACTGCCATAGCTTTAGCCCGGCTAGGGCCGCGCAAGGCCGGCAGAATCGACCCGGGCCGCACAGCCCAATGGCGAAACCAGCAGAGGAGTATCGGGTGTCTACAGTCGTATCTCAGGTCAATCCGGCCGCCACTCTGACCGAGGCGGATATGCGAAGCCTCGTCGAGCGATTCCTCTCCGCCACGCCGCTGGACGGCAAACGCGTGCTTGCCGTCATTCCCGACCACACCCGCAGCGGGCCGACCGGAACGTGGTTCCGCGTGCTCGCTGACGCCCTCATGGGCCGAGCCAAAGCCATCGACTTCCTGGTCGCCCTCGGCACGCACCCGCCCATGCCCGAGGACAAGATCAACGAGTTGCTTAAACTCACCCCCGCCGAGCGCGAGTCCAGGTACGCCTCCGTCCGCGTGTTCAATCACGAGTGGAACAACCCGGCCGCTCTGCGACAGGTCGGCACGCTAACACACAAGCAGGTCGAGGAACTGACCAGCGGTATGCTCAGCATCGAGGTGCCCGTCAAGGTCAACAAGCTGGTCTTCGACTACGACCACGTGATCATCTGCGGCCCGGTCTTCCCCCACGAGGTGGTCGGCTTCTCTGGCGGGCACAAGTATTTCTTCCCCGGCATCGCCGCCCCCGAGGTGATCAACTTCACCCACTGGGTCGGGGCCCTGCTCACCAACCCCGTGGTCAACGGCACCCGCGAGACTCGCGTGCGGGCAGCCATCGAAGCCGCTGCAGACCTCGTCCCCGTCGAACGAAGCCTCATCGGCTATGTGGTCAACAAGGACGATGTCGCCGGTGCGTTCGCCGGCCCGGTGCGCGAGACCTGGAAGGCCGCAACGGAACTCTCCAGCCAACTGCACATCAAGTACATCGACAAGCCATACAAGACCATCCTCAGCTGCGCGCCCAAGATGTACGATGACATCTGGACCGCGGGCAAGTGCATGTACAAGATGGAGCCGGCCGTGGCTGACGGCGGCACGCTGATCATCTATGCTCCGCACATCGACGAGGTCTCTTACTCGCACGGCAAGGTGCTCGACGAGATCGGCTATCACACGCGCGATTACTTCGTCAAACAGTGGGACAAGTTCAAGCACTACCCGTGGGGAGTCGTCGCTCACAGCACGCACGTAAAAGGCGTGGGCAGTTTCGACAACGGCGTCGAACAGCCGCGCGTCAACGTGGTCCTTGCCACTCGCATTCCCGAAAGCCGCTGCCGCCAGATCAATCTCGGCTACATGAACCCCGACTCCATCGATCCCGCCGCTTACGCCAATCGCGAGGACGAAGGCATTCTCGTGGTACCCAAGGCAGGCGAAATTCTCTACCGCCTCAAGGACATGAGCGCATTCGAGCGCATCGCAAACCGCAGGAGTTGATCTTTAGAGCAGACACGGAAATCAGTAGCCGCCCGCAAGCCCGCCGGTGTTCGCGATGCCGGCCCCGAAGTTCGATACCGGCGTGTTGCCCACCAGAGTGGTGGTTATGGTCGGAGCGGGGACACCCGACGTCACAAATCCCGCAGACGCGCCGGTGACAGTGCTCGTCACCGGAGCACCCCCTGCGGTAACCGTCGTCACCGGAAAACCCGTGGTGATCGTTCCGGTGCTGGTGCTGGTCGGCGTAACAACCGTCGTCGTGCCTGTAGTCGTTCCCGCGGTCGTGCCTATGGTCGTCCCCGTGGTCGTCCCGCCCGTACTGCCTGGAAAGGACGTGACCGTGCCCGTAGTTGTGGCGGTGAACGTGTTCGTGGTGGCATCAACCGTCCCCGTGGTCGTGAAATCACCGCTCAGCGTACCGCCGTTGAGAAAGAAGCTGTTCAGCATGCTGGTCAGTTGACCCGAAGTGCCGGTCGAGTCTACGGTGCATCCGCCTGTCTGCGCGAGCGGCAGAAGTGCTGCAGTGCCAATCAGGCAAGTCACGATTTTGAACAAGAACATTGCTATTCTCCAATGAACTGGTCCCCTTGAATCATACGGTTCGGTGACCAGGCACAAGGGCGTTGCGCTCCTGATTCTCAGGTCGGCTGGTTGCCGCCCAAGGCAGGAGGTACGCCCCCATCGCAGTGCGATCGGAGAATAGCAGACGTTGTTCTAACTGTTACTCGCGATTCTGCGGGCGCCAGGTACCCTTCTCGAGGACCGAGGCAACTTGTTGCCGTCAATTTGCGTCAATATTTTGACGCGGTGCCCAAAGAAAGGCGCCGCATAATCGCGAATAAGCATTTAGGATGACGTCGGCCTTGCGGTTGAGAAGCTCGCGTCTCACAAGTGCAGGCCGTGAGCGCGAGCGGTCTCCAGCACCGTGTTGGCCATGATCGCCAAGCCGGCGTAGTGCGGATGCAGACCGTCGCGGGACAGGTCTCTGCGGAAAGCCCCAGAGGAATCAGACAGGCCGGGGACATAGTCCACGTAGATGCAGTCCTTGGCGGCGCATGCGGCCTTGAGCTTCTGGTTTATCTGCGGAATGATGCGGGCCTTGCCCTCGTGAAACTTGGTGTCACTGTTGGTCGGCAGAACCGAGCAGATCAGCACGTTGATGTTGGCAGCGCGGGCCCTGTCCATCATGGCGGTGATGTTGTCCATCACTGTCTTGATGATCTCTTCGTCAGACTTGCCCGCCGCCAGCAGGCGCGCCACATCGTTCGTGCCGCCGAGGAAAACCACATTTCGCGGCCGGAGCTGAATCACGTCAGCGTCAAATCGCCGATTCATGTGCGTGGTGATGTCACCGCCGATGCCGCGGTTAAGGATCACGCCCTCGCTGGGCACAAAGTAGGCGTCCAACTGCCAGAGTTCGGTGATGGAATCGCCCATGAACACGGTGCCGACTTTGACGTCCTCGCGGATAATCTCTTCGTTCCAGAAGTCGAACCGCCCCCGCAGACGATCGGCCGGGGCCTTGTTGCCGAACAGACCCGGCTTAATCAACTGCTGTTTCTGTTCCTCCGTCCGCCCCGCCTGCCGCACCGCGGCACTCTGGCAA
>JBJKSL010000077.1:0-5241 GCA_046704145.1 Phycisphaerae bacterium | reverse complement strand
CTGTCGCGGATAGAGGCGACGGAGTCGCGTAAAACGGAGAGGCCGGCCTGGCCCAGGAGGTCGATTTTGATGAAGCCGAGGGCCTCGATGGCGTCCATGTCGTACTGAGCGATGAGGTGGCCCTTTGGCGAACGCTGCACGGGTACGAGGTCGCTGAGCGGCTCGGGCGAGACGACGATGCCGCATGGGTGCATGGCCCAGTGGCGGGGTAGGCCTTCGAAGCCGGCGGCGAGTTGCAGAATGGTGCGGTAGGGTTCCTCGGTCACCGGGAAGTCGCGAGCCTCAGGCGACTTCATAATGGCACGAGAGACATTCCAGGCAGCGGTGCGCGGCAGCATGCGGGTGGCTTTGTGCACCTCGTGAGCGGGCAAGCCGAATACCTTGCCGAGCTCTGCAACGGCGGCGCGGGCGTGGAAGGTATTGGGCAGGCCGATCATGGCCACGCGGTCGTGGCCCCAGCGGTCGAAGACCCAGCGGATGACCTGATCGCGTTGGTCCCAGGGCAGGTCGAGGTCGATGTCGGCCATCTTGCTGAACTTGGCTCGCTCTGGGTTGAGAAAGCGGTCGAAGGGCAGATCGAAGCGGAAGGGGCAGGCATGGCTGACGCCCAGGGCGTAGCATACGAGGGAGTCGGCCGCCGACCCGCGGGCCAGCGAGGCGATGCCCTGGCTGCGGCAATACTGCACGATCTCATGGAAGACGAGGAAGTACTCGGCGTAGTGGACCTGCTCGATGATGGCGAGTTCGCGGTCGAGGCGTTCGAGGGCCTCGGCCATGGTGGGTCGTCTGCCGCCCATGCCTTTCTGGGGTAGGGTGTCAACATATCGCCACTTGCAGCCGGCGACGCAGAGCTCGCGCAGGTGCTGCATGGCGGCAGTGCCTGGATCGTGCCCGCGAGCCGCGGGGCTTGATTGTGTGGGACCGGCATCTTGCCGGTCCAATGACCGGCTGGAAGCCGGTCCCACATGAAGAGAGGACGACCGGCAAGATGCTGGTCCCACAGGAAGAGAAGATGGCCGGCTGGAAGCAGGTTCCACAGGAAGAGAAGATGACCGGCAAGATGCCGGTCCCACATGAGAAGCAGGTTCCCCATAGGTCGGAAATCGGTTGCGATCCAGCTCGAATTGGACGTTGCATTCCTCGGCGATGGTGAGGGTGTTGCGCAGTGCGTCCGGCCGGCGGCGGAAGAGACGCTGCATGTCCTCAGGCGTGCGGAGATGCCAGTTGCCAGTGGGCTTTTCGGGATGCGGTTGATCGAGCAGGGTCAGCGTGCCGATGGACTGCAGGGCACGTAGCCGCAGAGCGTCGTCGTGGTGCGTGCAGCGGGAGTTGCAGGTGGCTACGACGGGAATGTGCAGGTCGTCGGCGAGGGCGGCAAGGCGGCGGGCGTGGGTGGCGGAGGTTTCGTCGTGGATGGATAACTCGACGTAGAGATTGCTCGCGAAAATCTGGCGTAACCCGAGAAGAGTCGCGGGAAGGGATTCCCCCGGGAAGACGTGCGGGAAAGGATTCCCGCACGAGCGATCTGCGTATGTGCGATCGGAGCTCTTATGTTTAGCCGCAAATCCGAAGGATTGCGCTTCTCGCGACGCGGACTCATGCACGTTTACCAGGCATGTCAGATCCCGCGCGTGTTCTTGCAGGTCTTGGAGTGCTAGTAGTTCTTCTCGCAGGTGTCGGAGCGAAACGAGTCGGCACAGGTTGGCGTAACCGGCGAGCGTACGCGCAAGCAAGGTCAGATGAAGACGGGGTCTGTGCCCCGCGTCCCGCATCCCGCGTCCCGTATCCCGCGATTCGATCGCAATCTCGACGCCGAAAATGGGCTTGATGCCGGCCTTCTTGCAGAGTTGATAGAAGGGAATGGCGGCATAGAGACCGTCGAGATCGGTCAGGGCGATGGCTGGCATGCCGTAGTGGGCGGCGAAAGCGACAAGGTCCTCAGGCATGGTCAGTGCGCTGCCGAAGGAGTAAGCGGTGCGGTTGTGTAGTGAGATATGCATGGCGAAGATGAAGAGTTGGCCCACAGATTACACAGATAGACACAGATAGAAATCCAAGAAAAAGATGGTTGTTGTGCAACTCAAAACACAGTCTGAGGCTTGTGGGATGAATGTTTTATCTGTGTTCATCTGTGCAATCTGTGGGCAGTTCTCGGTTAAGTATTTGCGTGTCCATGTGTTTCTTGTAATCTCCAATCGTGCGAGCGCATGATCGCTTTGGAACCGAAGCGGTTGCGGATGGCTTCGCAGGTGGCGGCCAGGTCGCGCTGGCGTTGTTTGACGCCGAAAAGGTCGAGCTGACTGAAGCCGGTGTACACGTTGGAGAGCTTCACCTGCACCATGCGGATGCGGACGCGGCGGTCCCACAGTCGGCGGAGCAACTGCGACACCAGCGGGTAGACGAGGTCCTCAACATCGGTCGGTTCGTGCAGGCTGAGTTGGCCTTGATGTTCGTCCATGTCTGTATAGCGGATCTTTACGGTGACGGTGCGGATCTGCCTGCCGTCGGCGCGGACGCGGCTCATGGCGCGATCGGTGAGTTGACGCAGCTTGGCGTCGATCAGCCCCAGATCGGTGGTGTCCTGGTCGAAGGTTTCCTGATGGCCGTAGGAGAGGGCCTCCGGCTGCATCGGCTCGACGGGGCGGTTGTCGATATTGCGGGCGAAATCGCGAACCTGCGGAGCGGATGAGCCGAGCAGTTCGATCAGCCAGGGCAGCGGCATGCGGGCGACTTGGCCAATATTCGTCAGGCCGGCCGACTGCATTAGCTTGTCCGTGGTCGGGCCGATACCGGGCAGCCATTTGACCGGCAGCGGATGCAAAAACGCGAGTTCGTGCTGCTCGTCGGGCGGAATGATGGTCAGCATGTCGGGCTTGCGGAGCTTGCTGGCGATCTGGCTGAGCAGCTTGTTGCGGGCCAGCCCCTGCGAGATGGTGACCTTGAGCCAGTCCTTCACGTCATGGCGAAACTTTTCAGCGACTTCGTCGGGATCGCGTTTGAGGCAAGCTCGCGTGCCGGTGATGTCGAGGTAGCCTTCGTCGACGCCTTGTTTTTCAACCAGCGGAGTGAGCTCGTCGGCCAGGCCGAAGATGTTGGCGGAGAATTGCTCGTACAGGTCGAAGCGCACGGGCACGATAATGAGGTTCGGGCACAGACGGCGGGCACGGCTCACGGGCATGGGCGTGTAGATGCCGTACTGCCGAGCCTCGTAGCTGGCGGAGGCCACGATGCCGCGATGCAGTCCGCCCACTGCGACCGGCTTGCCGCGAAGTGCCCGGTCGGCTGCCTGCTCCACGGAAGCGAAGAAGGCGTCGGCATCGAAATGGATGATGGAAGGCATTGGAAGCTATGAGCTATTAGCTGTTAGGCTATTAGCTATTAGCCTTCTTTTATCTGTGTTCATATGTGTGATCTGTGGGCACTCTCTTCCTTGGTATGAAGAATATTTGCCCACGGATAACACATATGAACACGGATAAAAGAGACAGGTATGCTTCATGCTTCGGATGGTTTTCGTCATTCGATTTTCTCCCTTCGTCATTTCAAAGAGATTCTCCTTACCACCGTGTGTACCACCCCTTGAATCACCAGTTCCGACAGCGGGATCAGGTCGGGGTAGGCAGGGTTCTCCGAGACGAGGTACGGCTGCCTGTTTTGTACGACGAGGCGTTTGAGCGTGGATTCGCCGTCGATGAGGGCGACCACGATCGCGCCCGGTCGTGCTTCGGGCGTGTAGTCGCCGACGACGATATCGCCGTCGCAGATGCCGGCGTTGACCATCGATTGGCCGCGGACGCGCAGGGCGAAGCTGCGACGGCTGGCGCGCAGTACCGCAGCCGGATCAAGCGTTGCGCAGCCTTCGCCGAGTTCCTCGGGCGTTCCCGCCACCACGCTGGCCAGATCGTCCACGCCGCAGGTGGAACCTGGACGCTCATCCACCCCGGCTACATCATCCGGCCAGGAATCCGCCATTTTGCGCTCGCAGCGTGTTGACCGACTTTCTCTCGTACTTTCTATCGCAGGGCGCATAACCAGCCGCCTGACGGTTCAAGGTTCACAAATATGAGCCACGGAACACATCCAATGGCTTTTCTTTTTACGTGTATTCTGTGTGTTCCGTGGTCCAATTGTTCTCATAAGTATACCCTAACAAAAACCAAATGGCAAACAGAAATCACATCGGCCGCGAAAAGGCACAAATGGCGCAAAAAAGAGGAGAGCCGGACGGTAGCGCCGTCTTTTTTTGTGCCCTTTCGAGGCCAACAGATCGGCTCCTCCGCAGGTTCGCGAACTGCGCGCGCCGTGGACCTGCCGGCGTTCTTGCGGTAGCCTGAGCGTCCTCGGCCGGTTTGCGTTGAGGGAATTCACGATGAATGGAGGCAACCAGTGAAAAAGTACGCAACAGTCGTCCTGCTGACGTTAGCTCTACCGGTGTTTGCGCGGGAATATCACGTCGCCATCGACGGCAACGACTCGCAGGAGGGCAGCGCAGCCAAGCCTCTGCGAACCATCTCGGCAGCCGCCCAACTGGCTCAGCCCGGCGATGTGATCACCGTGCATGAAGGTGTGTATCGCGAACGCGTCAACCCGCCGCGCGGTGGCGAGTCCGATCAGAAGCGAATCGTCTACCAGGCGGCCCCCGGCGAGAAGGTGGTCGTCAAGGGCTCCGAGCCGATCAACGGTTGGCAGAAGGTCCAGAACGACACGTGGAAGGTTGTCATTCCCAACAGTTTCTTCGGCAAGTTCAATCCCTACAGCGACACTATTCGCGGCGACTGGTTCGGCGGCAAGGGCCGCGAGCATCACACCGGTGCGGTGTATCTCGATGGTCGTTGGCTGGTCGAGGCCGCCAAACTGGAACAGGTGCTGGGGCCGGTCAAGGACAAGCCGTTGTGGGACGGCGCGGGCGATGGCGGCTGTCTGCTGAACGTGGCCTGGCTGCGGCCGGTGAGTGATTCGCAGAGCGTCAGACGCACGCCGGCAGCAGCTTTCGCCGATCAGCAGGGCGTGCAGAAGGCGCCTTGCTCGGAAGGCGGAGAGTGCATCGGCTGGATCGAGCATGGCGACTGGGTGCGATACGACGGCGTCGACTTCGGCAGCGGTACGAACAAGTTGGAGATCCACGCCGCCTCCGAAACGGCTGGCGGTCTTATAGAGATTCGCCTCGATTCGCCGGAGGGTGAGTTGCTGGGCGTCTGCAAGGTGCCGAGCACCGGCGGCTGGCAGTCGTGGGTTTCGTAC
>JBJKSL010000076.1:0-3868 GCA_046704145.1 Phycisphaerae bacterium | reverse complement strand
GCCGGCGATGTCGAAGGCGGTGCCGTGATCTACGCTGGTGCGGACGATGGGGATGCCCAGCGTCATCTGGCATGATGATTCAAAAGCCACCAGCTTGAGCGGTATCAGCCCCTGGTCGTGGTACATGGCGACCACGCCATCGTAATGGCCGGCGAGCGCTTTGCGGAAGAGAGTGTCCGCGGGGAAAGGGCCCTCGACGAAGCAGCCGGCCTCGCGCGCCATAGTAATGGCCGGGATGATGATGCGCTGCTCCTCGTCGCCGAACAGGCCGTTCTCGCCTGCGTGCGGATTCAAGCCGCAGACTGCAATTCGCGGATGCTCGATGCCAAACCACCTCGACAGGGCTTCGGACATGTGGTCGATGGGCTGGAAGACGCGGCCAATGGTGAACTTGTTGCGCAGCTCGAAAAGCGGCTCGTGGATGCTGGCCAGTGCGACGCGCAGCTTGCCGCCGATGAACATCATGGTGACCCGTCGCGTGCGGAAGGTGTAGCCGAGCTTTTCCGTGTGGCCGGGGAAGCGGTAGCCGGCGAGTTTCCAGCTTTCCTTGGAGATCGGCGCGGTGACGATGGCTTCGAGGTCGCCCTTGATGGCCCCCTTGATGGCCGCGTCGAGGAACCGCATGGAGGCGGTGCCGCCCTCCGCGGTGGGGGCGCGCACGAGGCTGGGCGGGAAGGACATTTCGTCGAAGTCGGCGACGATCGCGCCAGTTTCGATGCGGGGGACGGTTTCATGCGGTAGCCGGAACCAGAAGGGGTTGATCTCGGCCCGGTCGGCTTCGTACTCGATGAGCTCGTTCTGGCCGTAGATGATAAAGCGGCCGAGTTGACGGATGGCGGGATCGGCCAGTGCTTTGACGTTGACCTCGGCCCCGATGCCGGCGGGCTCGCCCATGGTGATGCCGATCAGCGGACGCTCGTTTTTGTGCTTGACTCGCGGGGGCATCGGGATGGAGGCGTGGTCGTTCATAGGCTTACCATCCGTTTTGCCGAAGCATTTCCAGAGTCAAACCGCCGGCGGACTCGCCGCGGCCCGCAGCTTTGCCGAGGTAGCGTTGCAGGGTGGCCACGACGGTGCGGGCGAGGATGTCGGTTTCGATGTTGACGCGGTCGCCGACGCGGGCCTGGCCCAGAGTAGTGACCGCCAGTGTGGTCGGGATCAGTGCGACCGTAAACGTGTGGGCGGCCTCGTCAATGTTAGCTACGGTTAACGATATGCCGTCGATGGCGATCGAGCCCTTGGGGATGATGTAGGCGAGCACGTCGGTTTCGGTCGCGAAGGTGAATAGCTGGCCGTGCTCGTCGGAGCGGATGCGTTCGAGGTGGGCGATGGCATCTATATGTCCCTGGACGAGGTGGCCGTCCATGCGGTCGCCGGCTCGCAGGGCGGGCTCGAGGTTGACGCGCGATCCGGTGGTCAGTGAGCCTAGGGTGGTGCGCGAGAGTGTTTCAGGGATTACGTCGAATTTGACGTCGGTGTCGTTGCTGGTGGCTACGGTCAGGCAGGTGCCGTTGACGGCGATGCTGGCACCGTCAGCGATGGGCCGCGGCAGGGCTGGTGCGGTTACGACAAGGCGCACACCGGCAGGTCGCCGGCTGACCGACTGAACGATGCCCGTGGATTGCACGATGCCTGTAAACATGGTCTCGCACCAGGACTTGCATGACGCCCGAGTCCGTCACTACTGATGCTAGCCGTCAAAACAGGGCAATTCAAGGACAGAAGTCAGAAGGCAGAAGACAGGAGCCAGAAGAAACGTTGCCTCTGACTCCTTGGTTGCCTGGCTTGCCTGTGACTCCGGCGGCTTCTTGTTCCTGCAGCCAGGCGATGGTCTTTTTGACGCCTTCTTTATAGCTGACGGTGGATTTCCAGCCTAGTTCGCGGCGGGCCTTCTCGGCACTGAAGTAGCAGCGTCGGCCCATGAGCCAAACCGCGTAGCGCGTGATCATGGGCGGCTTCCTGAGCTTGAACGCGTGGCCGATGCACTCGAGCAGGAAGGCGACGTTGTATGCTACGCGATAAGGCACGTGCCGTTTGACCGGGGGAGCGCCGAGTTCACTTGCGAGCAGGTTCATCCACTCGCTCTGGCGCATTTCACCGTCGTTGCAGCAGTTGTAGGCCTGGCCGATGGCGTCCGGCGACTCGGCAGCCAGAATGGCACCTTCCGCCACGTTGCCGGCGTAGACCACGTTGAGACGGTTCTTGCCGTCGCCGAGGATGCGGGTCTTGCCTTGGCGGAGCATGCGGGCCAGGCGGAAGATGGTGGCGCGGTCGCGCGGGCCGTACAGCCAGCTTGGCTTGATGACGGTCAGCTTGATGCGGCCGGCTTTGTGCATATCCCAGAGCATGTGCTCGGCCTCGACCTTGGCACGGCTATAGTAGCTCCACTTGTGCAGGTTGACGCCGAGCGGGGCGGTTTCGTCCAGTACGAGGCCTTCGCCGTCGGGGTGGCCGTAGGAGCTGATGGAGCTGATGTGCAGGAAGCGTTCGCAGCCGGCTTTTTCGGCGGCTTCGGCGAGGTTGCGGGTGCCGTCGATGGTGTAGTGGACGAACTCTTCCCACGGGCCCCAGTCGCCCACGCGAGCCGCGGAATGATAGATGGTCTTGACGCCTTGGCAGGCTCGTTCGAGGGAGGCTCGCTCGTTCAGATCGCCAACGGCGAATTCGACGCCGTGGGTCTTGAGCCAACTGGTGTCGCTGTTCCGCCGGACGAGCACTCGCACCGGCCGCTCGCGGAGGCGGAGTTGCTCGACGATGTGACTGCCCAGGAGGCCCGTTGCACCGGTTACCAGATTCATGCTGTTCCTACCAATCGAGTGAAAACTCGTCCCGTCACGGCGGGTACCGGGGGCTAAGGTAAGAAGCACTGTGCAGGACGTCAAGGTTACTGCGGAATGAGGAGGCGAAGGCCGCGGCAAGAAAGAGTGGCACAGCCGCCCTCGGCTGTGATTGCAGAGCCCAAAATCGCCGAGGGCGGCTGGGTTACGACGTGCTAGATCACCTGGCCACGCCCGGTGGCCGGGTCGGCGCGGGCGGTGATTGCGCATTGGGCGGCGTTCTGTGCTATACTGTATGTGCCTATCCGGGGGCGAATTGGGTTCGACCGGGTTACAAGAGGTCGAGGCCGCGTGTCCAGGTTGTCAGGAGGCCTGGTAAAACACCTGGCAAAAAACTTTAAATGCCAACGCTCAACCGTTGCGCATGGCCGCCTAAATAGGCGACCCGTTCCGCCGGCGACGCCTGCTAGCCGGTCGGGGCGCCAATTAGCAGGCTGGCTCGTTCGGGTTGGCCGCGTGACGAACGGGTGAGATTTTCACGCTGCTGGGCCGATGTCAGCCTGTCGATGGGCGAGCATCGGCTGAGACTTAATACACCGACTACACACGTAGAAACCTTGACTGAAGTGCCACGGGACGCGGGTTCGATTCCCGCCGCCTCCATGCCTGCGACCTGATGCGACAGACTGTGACACCCTCTGTCGCGTCAGGAACGGCGGTTTCAGCACTTACGACACTTTGCATTGCGTCAGCTTGTGCCACTTCGCGACCGTCTGCGTCCACAGTTTGTGAGGCTATTTGTGAGGCTTTTACGCCCAGGTAGTCCGGCAACACGTCCACCACATCCAACACCGGCAACTGTTCCACATCGGTATAGATGTGGTCCGTCAGCTTGGAATCGGTGTGCCGTGCAGCTTCCATGGCCACTCGCCGAGCGACCTTCCCACGCACTACCGTTGTGATGTAGGTGTGCCGTAGGGCGTGCAGATCGACCTTGCGGCCCTGCGAGTCATATCGATCGATCTTCGCCGCCGCCAGATCGTTCTTGACCGTCGTACGCGTTGGCACCAAGCCCTTGAACACGAGCGACC
>JBJKSL010000075.1:0-3557 GCA_046704145.1 Phycisphaerae bacterium | reverse complement strand
GTGCACGGACGACGCTCGTTCGTGATGGCGCGAGTGGTCATTGCGGTGCCGTCGGGCATCACCGCGGTGGAGAAACGTGCGGTGTACAACTCGGCAGAGCGGGCCGGGGCTCGCCGGGTGTACCTGGTGCCCGAGCCCAAGGCTGCGGCGATCGGGGCGGGGCTGCCGGTGGCTGAGCCGCGTGCGTCGATGGTCATCGACATCGGCGGCGGCACGACGGAGATCGCGATTCTCTCGCTGGCGGACATCAGCACGTGCGAGTCCATTCGTGTGGCGGGCGACGATCTGGATGAGGCGATCATCAACTACATGAAGCGCACGTACAACCTGATGATCGGCCCGCAGATGGCGGAACGCATCAAGATCGAGATTGGCTCGGCCACCGAGTTGGAGCAGGAACTGAGCATGGAGGTGCGCGGCCGCGACATGATCAGCGGTCTGCCGCGTAAGACGATCATCACCAGCGAGGAGATTCGCGAAGCACTGAAGGAGCCGGTGGGGCTGATTGTTGAGGCAGTCGTTCGCGTGCTGGAGAAGGCGGAGCCCGAACTGGCGGCGGACCTGGTCAACGAGGGCATCTGTCTGGCCGGTGGCGGGGCGTTGCTCCGCGGGTTGGATAAAGTGCTCAGCAAGACGGTCGGTCTGGGCGTGGGGATCGCCGACGATCCGCTGACGTGCGTGGCGCGTGGCACGAGTATCTTTCTGGAGAATCTCAACGCCTGGAAGGATACGATGGAGTCGGATGAGGACGACCTGTAAAAGCAATGTAGAATGCTGAATGCAGAATGTAGAATTGAAGCCAGTGCAGGCCCGTTCTCATTGATCATTCAATATTCCGCATTCTCTTTGGCCTTTGGACGATGTATCACCGTCGTTTCCGCAAACCCTCGAAGCCTGCCATTTTCGCCATGCTCATGGGGGCATCGGCGCTGCTGATCCTGTTGCCTCGCGATTTTGTGGCTCCCGCTCGTGACATGACGCAATTAGTGGCCCTGCCGCAGTACGGCGTGAGTGTGGCGGCCCGGAAGCTGTCCAAGTCGGCCTCGGCACTGCGGGGCGATCCTGTGCCCGCCGCCGAGCACGAGAAGCTGCTGCGGGCCAAGCAAGCCGTCGAAAACGAGAACATTGCACTTCGCGAGCAGGTCGGGCAACTGCAGAACATGATCAGCCAGTTGGAGGGGCTGCGCAGGCGGTCAAATTTCCCTGCAGAGAGCAAGCTTATCCCCGCGCGGATCATCGGGTGGGATGCTGCCGCCGGGCGGGACTCGATGCTGTTGGCCAAGGGGCGTTCGTCCAACGTGCAGAATGACGAATGGGTGGCCTCGCATCTGGCCGTGCAGGCGGGGACGTCCGACGGTGTTCAGGACGATCTGCGTGTGTTGGCCAGCGAGTCGCTTATCGGGTGGATCGACCAGACCTCGCCGTACGTGTCGCGGATGGTGCTGCTGAGCGATCGGTATGCGAACCGGGCATGGCGAGTGCATGTGGCTGCGGTCGGGCGTGATGGCAAGTCGCCGCAGTTTGTCCTCGATCACAGCGAGTTGGCGGAGTTCGCCCTGGAGGGCATCGGCGACGGCAAGATGCGAATGCACGTGGATGCTCGCTTCGTGAACGAAGGCCTCATCCGGGTGGGGGACGTGGTTACCAGCGACGGTCGCGATCCCAAGTTGCCGCTGGCCATGGTCATCGGCGAGATTGTTCAACTCGAACGCATCAAGAAACAGCCGCTGCTGTACGCGGCCATCGTCAAGCATCGCTGCGATCCCAAGGATCTGGGCGAGGTGCTCATCGTCGACGTGCCGCGGTGATACACGCTCGCGTATTTTTGCGCGCGGCGAGCACGGTCCCAAGTGCGCCTGGTGGAAGAGGGCGAAGAGTCTTTCACCCCCGAGGATCTTTGGGAGGGTGTTCGCGGGAATGGATTCCCGCCGGAGTGGGTGCAGGAAGGGATTCCTGCACCAGCGGCCTCCTGCACCTGCGGCCTCCTGCACCAGCGGCCTCCTGCAGCAGCGGCCTCCTGCACCTGCGGCCTCCTGCACCTGCGGTCTCCTGGACCTGCGGCCTCCTGCACCTGTGGGGGCCGACTACAGAGGGTGCTTCTCCTGACGGTGGTTTGGGTGGGCTGAATCGCCTGCTACGGTCAGTTCGAGGCCAGGCGGACGAACTTCGTGGGCCGAGGCATCCGCAGCCGTAACGGGCATCATTTCTTCGGGCAGACCGTGGCCCGGCTTGTTGGCGTAGAGCAGCCAATAAGCAATCGGAATCACGAACAGAGTAAAGATGGTCGAGGCCAGCAGGCCGAAGATCAGCGACCAGGCCAGGCCGGAGAAGACCGGGTCCATGGTGATGGGTATGGACGCGAGCATGGCGGTGGCCGAGGTCAGAAGGATCGGCCGCAAGCGCACTACGCGGCTTTCCATGATGGCGTCGAAGAGGGAGCGGCCCTTGGCCAGCGAAAGGTGGATGAAGTCCACGAGGATGATGGAGTCCCGGGTGACGATGCCGGCCAGGGCGATCATGCCGATCATGGCAGTGGCGGTGAAGAAGACCGGGTCTGCAAAGCCGCTGACCTTCTGGGCGGTGAAGAGGTTCAAGAGGAAGAATCCGGGCATGATGCCGACGACGGTTAGTGGAATGGCGAGCATCACCACGAGCGGGATGGTGAATGAGCCGGTCTGGTTTACCAGCAGGATGTAGATGCCGACGAGTGCGGCAGCGAAGGCCAGGCCCAGGTCGCGGAACACGTCGAGGGTGATCTGCCATTCGCCCTCGCCGGAGAAGCGGACCTGGTACTGCGAGGGCAGTCCCCATTTGATGCCGCCGCCGGGGCGGAGGAAGGTGCGGCCTTCGACGGGGCGGCCGGGGTTGGTGGCGAGCCATCCGGCACCGATGGGTTCGGCGGAGGCAATGTGAGCGGCTGCGGGGCCTTGGATCTGGTCGGCTTGAACGTCCACGACGATGTCGGCAGGGGCACGGCCGACGCTTTCGGCGAAGACGTAGATCACCGGACGCAGGTCTTTGTGGTAGATGGTCTGGTCCTCGCGGGTCTTTCGCCATGAGCCAAGCTCGCCGAGGGCGACCAGTCGGCCGGTGCTGCCCTTGACCTGGATGCGGGAGAGATCGGGCAGGGAAGATCGCTCAGCCTCGCTGACCCGGAGGATAATCTGCAGCGGTTGGCGTTCTCGCGTTACGCGCAGAGTGCCCACCGACTGGCCGGCCAGGCAGGTGTCGAGGGTGGAGGTGATGTCTTCGGGCGTCACGTGGTTGAGTGAGGCCTTGATCTTATCGATGTCGAAGACGTACTTGGTTTCGGCAGCTTCGATGGAGGTGTCGATATCCTTGGCGCCGGGCTCGCGGGCAAGGCGTGCCTCGACTGTGCGGGCGGCGTTCATCACGTTCTGGTAGGAATCAGCAGGGCCGCCGAAGACCTCGGCCACCACGGAGGCGATGACCGGCGGGCCGGGCGGGACCTCGACGATCTTGAGAGTCGCGTCGCACTGCTTGGCGATCTGTTCGAGTTCCGGCCGCAGTCGCAGCGCGATGGCGTGGCTCTGCTG
>JBJKSL010000074.1:0-2975 GCA_046704145.1 Phycisphaerae bacterium | reverse complement strand
CTATTGGCGTCATCGCGAACTTCAGCGCGCTGCATCTGATTCCCTTTGCCGCGATCGGTACGCTCGTGGTGGTCGGGGCGGGGCTGGGCAACGTCGTCTGCGGCTGGGCCTGCCCGTTCGGATTCCTGCAGGATCTCGCCGGGCGGATACCCACGCCACGAGTGCGGCTTCCCGCGTTCGCCGGCTATTTCAAGTACTTGGTGCTGGGCGGGCTGGTGATTGCCGTGCCATATATGTGGGGCGAGGCTCACCCGCTGTTCTTTTGCCGGGTCTGCCCGGCGGGAGCGTTGGAGGGGGCACTGCCTAATACGGTCGCCGTGGCTGCGAGCGGTGGCGGGCTGATCCTGCCCAGCACGATGAAACTCGTGATTCTTGGCGTCGTGCTGGCGGCCATGTTGTTCACGGTGCGGCCCTGGTGTACGTTGTTCTGTCCGCTGGGAGCGATCTTCGGCCTGTTCAACCGGGCGTCCATTCTGACGCTGCGTTTCAGCTCTCACACCTGCAAGAGCTGCGGCCAATGCGATAAGATGTGCCGCTACGGGGTCTTGCCGAATTCACAGGTAAATAATTCACGGTGTATCCGCTGCCTGGAATGCACCCGCTGTAAGGCGATCACGGTTGGCACGGTGTTTGACGCTGCCAAGGAGGCCGAGGAGGGCATCTGCGGCCCGGCGGCCATGAAATGCACCGGTGCGAGCTGTGACGCCAATTCGCCCACCTGCAACATCCGGGATTGTCACGCGTCTAAGGATTAGATATCTTAGCGTCAGCTTGTGGGCACCGGCCCATACCCGTCGATCGATTTCTGCACGTGGGAGACGCCAGCATGAGTCGTACCGGTGCCGCTCTGATCGGTCTTGTCGCATGCTTCGGGCCACTGGCGTTGGCCGCACACGCCGAGATGGTCGAACTCAAGCTCAAGACCCGCCCGGAAGTAGCTTACGACTCGCCGGATTTCTACCTGCAGATGGTCAGTCCGCAGATGTGCTCTTACCAAGGGCAGATACCCGATGCGGAGAATCCTGACCTCAAGAAGTTTGCCGCCGCGATCAAGAAGGAGCCCTCCAAGTATCTGTGCGAGCAGCCCTTCCGCGGAGTTTTCGGGTTGGGCTCACGCAAGTACGGCTTCGCGCTGGATTCCACCAATCTGGAGAAGAAAGGTTACAACCGGCTGTGGTTCGACAGCAATCATGACGGCGACCTGTCCGACGAGAAGCCCATCACATCCAAGCCGAACCGCGGCTTTCAGTCGGCTAACTACACCAACAATGAGTTTCCGCGACAGCATGTCGAAGTCGAGACCGAGGGTGTGAAGTATGAAATTGCCTTCGCCATCACGGCCTATGCAAACTGGATGGACGGCCGCATCGGCTATGCCGGGGCTCAGCTGAAGACCGCCAACTACCGCGAGGGCAGCATCAACATAGACGGCAAGCAGCGGCGAGTCGTGCTGCTCGACTTTGACAGCAACGGGCGATTCAACGACCAGTTTAAGGCTGACGGATCATTTAGATCGGACACCGGCGAGGTTTACGCGTCTACCGGCGACATGGTGCTGCTGGATCCCACGCGGCGAAGAGACCTGTACAACGGGTACGATCCGGTCAGCAACTCCGATCGACAGCAACTCTCGAAGCTGCTGAACGTTGACGGCAAGTACTACACGGTCAAGGTGAGCCCAGCCGGTGATAAGCTTACTATCGAGCCAGCCAAGTTAGCCCTGGGGGCTCTGACCAACGCCAACGGACCGTATCGCGCGGTCATTTACGGCGAGCAGGGGCTGATTAAGATTTCCGGTGAGGCAGGCCAGTCGGTGGCCGTGCCGGTGGGCGAGTGGAAGCTGCTGGAATATGAAATCAACCTGACCAATGCGAAGCCGAAACAGGCCAAGTCCAAACCCGCGACGGCAGCCGCCACTGAGCCCGCCAAGCCGAAGTACAACAAGAAATCGCTGTCCGAACGGCTGGCGCTCATCTTCGGGACTGACCGGGAAAGCGAGCCAGCACCCGATGTCGACACGGGGCCGAAGCTGACGCTGATTGATGCTCGCGGCACGGTCGACTACAAGGCCGTGAAGGTCGTCGAAGGAAAGACCGAGACGCTGCCGTTCGGGCCGCCCTACAAACCGCACGTGCGGGTTGCCTACATGATGGGCGAGAGGACTGCACGGCTGGATATGAAGCTGATCGGCTCGGCCGGCGAAGCCTGCAGCAACCTCATGGTCAAGGGCAGGCAACCGCCGCAACCCACCTTCAAAATCCTCGATAAACAGGGCGAACTTGTCGAAAAGGGCAAGTTCGAGTACGGCTGAGGCTTCACCTGCGGGTACTCGTGGCGAGTACCATCCACGCTGCGGGACGAGTATCACGTGCGGGTCCAGATGCAGGCCGAGCCGTTCGAGATCGACTGCTCAGGCGATAGCATCATAAAGAAGGCCGATCTGCAAATGAAGCGATGAGGTTCGCTCTTGCGGGCTCACAGGTCATAGCTCACACAGAGCGCAGATGAATCCCGTGCGTTCAGTCGTATGGCAGAGGCCGCGCGGGCTGAAGCCCGGTACGTGTTTAGCGTTCGATCGCGAGTTCTCGGCCCCGGCGGGGCCGTTGAAAGTAGCCACGGATGAAGCGAGGGGCGAAGGCCAGAGCGTAATCCGTGGACAGTCGCGTACAATCGTTTTTTCTTTTTCTCCCCGATAGGGGCGGCTTTCGCCGCCCCTATCGGGGAGAAAAAGCGGTGTCTGCGGTGGAGTTTTCCACGGGTTCCGCGTCGCCAGGGACAAGCCCTGGCGAACTGCTACACCCGTGGCAATTTTCGCCGCCCCCTCCCGGCCCCAAAGAGCCTGTGGCTATTTTCCCGCCTCCAGGGCCCAAAGAGTCCTGTGGCTATTCTCGCGCCGCCTCCGGGGCTCAAAGAGTCCTGTGGCTATTTCCTCGCCTCGGGGGGGCCAAAGAGTCCTGTGGCTATTTCCTCGCCTC
>JBJKSL010000073.1:0-4298 GCA_046704145.1 Phycisphaerae bacterium | reverse complement strand
AGGGCAGGTCCAAGGAAAGCGGCGACCTGTCTTCATCATGCAAAGGTTGAAGGAAGAAACTCGCCCGTTCACGCGTGGATGGTTGCGGCAGGTCGGCGACCTGCCCTGCTGACTCCGCCAGAGCTATAATTGGCCGCATGGACTACTTCGATTATCAAGCAGTTGCCAACGAGGCAGGCCTGACCAGCGAGCAGTTGCAGCAGATCGCAGAGGCGGTCCGGCGGGACTATCCCTCTGATGCCATGCTCTTTGAACTGCACGTCTTACGAGCTTGTCGAGCCATTCGGGACGGTGCGGCCACGTTCGAGCAGGTTGTTTCGCAGCCGGCGGGGAGCAGCACCGGGCGGCCGCAGTGACCGCGATGGCGCTTGCCCATCATGCCCGACTGGGCATACACTGAACGCCATGAGCAAGCTCAAACTCCCCGAATACCTCCGAGAATTCGCGGCCAAGACGCGGATTAAGGTTGCTGCATGGTCGGTGACCGTCAATCCCAAGAACGTGATCATCTCGGGCATACCCAGTCGTGAGCATGCCGAGCGGCTGCACTCATTTCTGGCCGATCGGCACATGCCTGCCACGCTGTTGATGGGCGACCGCTATGGCGAGACGTGGACTGTCGTCACCCGCGACCGCGTGCTTGGCTTGTACGAGGACGAATGATACCCATTCGGGTAGTGTTGTGCCCGTTCGGGTATTGTTGTGCGCGGGGCACCCACTCACTTCGCTGATTCGCTCGTAACCAGGCCGCAGGCTTTGCGGACCTCACGCATGGTGGCAGCGGCTACTTCACGAGCGCGGCGGGCACCGTCGGCCAGGATACGGTTGACCTCTTCGGGCTGGCGGACCAGTTCCTCATATCGCACGCGGGCGGGGGCGAAGGTTTCTTCAAACAGCTCGAACAGACGCGACTTGGCCTCGCCGTAGCCCATGCCGCCCTTGCGATAGCGGGCTTCCCACTCGGCGATCTCATCCTTGGAGGCCAGCAGTTTCAGCAGAGCCATCACGTTGCAGGTCGCGGGGTTCTTGGGCTCTTCGACCGGCGTGGAGTCGGTCTTGATGGACATGATCCGCTTGCGAACCTGCTTGGGCGGTGCGAACAGCTCGATGGTGTTGTCGTAGCTCTTGCTCATCTTGCGGCCGTCGATGCCGGGGACGACGGCGGTTTCCGTCCCGATCATGGGCTCGGGACGCACGAGGATGTTGCAGTCGAACGCCTGGTTGAACTTGGCCTGCATGTCCTGCGTCATTTCAATATGCTGGGCCTGATCCTGGCCGACGGGCACGAGGTTGGACTTGTAAATGAGGATGTCGGCGGCCTGCAGCACGGGGTAGGCGAACAGGCCATGATTGGGCGAGAGGCCCTGTGCGACCTTGTCCTTGTACGCGTGTGCCCGCTGCAGGAGCCCCATCGGCGTGACGGTCGAGAGGATCCAGGCCAGTTCGGTAACTTCGGGCACGTCGGACTGGCGGAAGAAGACCGCCTTGGCCGGGTCGAGGCCCAGTGCCAGGTAGGTAAAGGCCACCTCCAGCGTGAGCTCTTCGAGTTTGGCGGCGTCGTTGACGCTGTTCAGGGCGTGGTAGTTGGCGATAAAGTAGAAGCACTGGTGCTCGTGCTGGAGTTCGACGTGCTTGCGCAAGGCTCCGAAATAGTTACCCAGGTGCAAACGTCCCGATGGCTGAATACCTGACAGTACGCGCATGTTCGCTGAAATCCTCGATTTCTCTTATCGGGCGAGCGAATCGCCCGGAACCGCAGAACGCGGCAACGCCTGCCCCGCAGCCGCACAGGGGGCCAGCCGGGGCTCGAGCCGCTATCATATTACAGGACAAGCGGCAAAGGTAGGAACCCGAGCAGAGGAAACCGCGCAGATGATCGACTGGGCCGAGAAATTCAAGCCTGCGGCGTCAGCCAGAGTGCATGTCGGCGTGGCTGCGGTGATGTGGACGGTAGTTGGCGCGGTGCTGGTGGCCCTCGGGCTCTACTGGACGCGGCCGGCGGGATCGATGTGGCCGGCACTGCTGGTGGTCGCGGCTGCAATCGGCGTGATCAAGGCTCGGCTGGTGCTGGCAAAAGCGGCTCGGCGGATCCTCGACCGCATCCGAACGCGCGGCGACGGCCAATGCCTGGGTGGGTTCATCTCGTGGAAGACGTGGCTGCTGGTTATCGGCATGATGATGCTGGGCCGGCTGCTGCGGGGCGGGCTGCTTCCGCGGCCGGTGGTCGGGTTCATCTATGAAGCGATCGGGGTGGCGCTGCTGACCGGGGCAATCGGACTCTGGCGGGGTCTGCGCGAAGTGAGCCCACAACTCTGACGTGCACAGCACCGCTCACGGCGTTCGAGAGCGACACAAATCTCGAGTCTTCGTCCCATATTCGTTCATCGCCTGGGCATGTGGGCGATAATTCCTCCAAATCGCGCGAATCAAAGTTGCCTATTTTACCAACGTATTGCATAAGGGATATTGGTCTTTAGGGGACCGCGGCTGCTGAGTGATAAATGTGAGTACCGTAGTCTGCAGTCGGCAACTCCGCGGGCGCGGCGAATGCCGGGCTGCGACAAGTGGGGAGTACTCAAAAACTGGGGGGAATTGCCATGTCCGCACTATCGCCGGGTCTTCCAAGCAGAGCTCTACGCTGGATTGCTGCCATCACCGCCGCAGTGGTCCTTTCCTGGCCATCCATGGCCAGCGCACAGGACGCGGTCGTACCAGACACGCAGCCACCGCCTACCATCACGCGTGTGGAAGAGGACTGGATGGTGTGGGTCTACGAGCCCGATGGCAATCTCTACGCCCCGCAGTTCCACACCGTAATGTCGCCGGTTCCGGGACTTGATTCCTATTACTTCCAGGTAACCTGGAATTACCACGAACTGCCCAACTTTTGGCCGGGAGGTTTCCAGGTTCAAGGCTGGCGTGGCGAAGAGCAGTTGGCCGTCCAGGATGTGGATCGAGCCGAATTGAGCAGTTGGGCTGAAACCATTCGCTGGACGCAGGTGATGGAAACCAACGGCAACCAGATCGCGTTCTCAGTCATGAACGGAAGCTCCACGAGTTGGGGCACCTTTGGACATCCCGACACCACCATCGTGCAAGACGGGAGCGTGTCGAATTTGGATCAATACTCGCCTGACGAATCAGTCGCGAATTCCTGGATAACTTACGGCCAGAATCGAGTGATCGTCCTGATGATCAGCGAAGTCCGCTATTACAGCGAAGGCACGCTGGTCAAGACGGACGATACCCCTCGATACCTGTACGTTAACGGCCAGAACTGATACGCCACCTGGAGGAAATGTCCAATGAAATCCAGAGCCTCCAAACGACACGAACGCCGGGCAGTCGCCGTGGCCATGGTGGCGGTGACCGGTACGTTGCTGATCGGGTTTGCCGCCTTGGCGATCGACATGGGCGTGCTGTACCGAACCCGCACCGAGGCACAGCGCAGTGCAGACGCCGGCGCACTGGCCGGAGCCTGGAATCTGCTGGGGGAAGCACGGCTGCAGGGCTCGGCCGGGATGAGCACGGCAATAGAACGTGCGCGGCAAACCGCCAGCCAGATGGCTGGAGGAAACAGGGTATTTGACGGCAGCCCGAGCGTGGACCTCAACGCGGCTAACGCCTCGGACGGGGATATCGTTCTGGGCCGGCTGGACGACCCCACCAACCAATCCGCACAACTGCAAACCACCGTGCAACCCGAGCTGTACAATTCGGTCAGTGTGATGGTTCGCCGTGACGCGACTCGCAACGGGCCGATACCCTTGTTCTTCGCCCAGATCTTCGGTCTGACGAGCAAGAATGTGAGTGCTCGTGCGGTGGCTACCGCCCAGGATCGCATAGCCGGGTACAGGGTCACAGCCAAAACCGGCAATGCCGAACTTATGCCGTTCACAATACAAGTGGACAAATGGAAGGAGCTGCTGGCCGGCAGCTTCACCACAGGCGACAACTACTCGTACGACCCGACCACCAAAACGGTCACGACCGGCAGCGACGGCGTCCTGGAGCTGAACATGTATCCAGGCGGCGGTGGGTGCGGCTGCAGTAAGTCCGGTGGCGGAACCAGTCAGGGACAACTGACACCTGGCAATTTCGGCACCGTGGACATCGGCAATCCGAACAACAGCACACGCGACATCAGTCGTCAGATCCGCGAGGGCATCAACGCCGACGACTTGGCTTACTTCGGGGGCTCACTAAAGTTCGACAGCAACGGGCAGTTGATACTTGAAGGCGATACCGGACTTAGTGCGGGCATCAAGGACGATCTCGAGTCCATCAAAGGCATGCCC
>JBJKSL010000072.1:0-2828 GCA_046704145.1 Phycisphaerae bacterium | reverse complement strand
CTCCACTGGGCGGCGCTTCGCACCGTCGCCAAACGGGCGTAGATAATCAGATGACCAACTGCGAGTCCATTAGCGTCCGCTATTCTGACGGCTACCTGGCCCACGCCCGACTGTGGGCTCCGCCCACCCCTCGCGGCGGGCTGTTGTACTTGCACGGCATCCAGTCGCACGGCGGATGGTTCGAGACGTCGGGACAGCGGCTGGCTGACGCGGGTTGGGCTGTGCTGATGCCGGATCGCCGAGGCAGCGGTCACAATACGCAGGATCGCGGACATACTCCATCCGCGCGACGTTGGATTGATGATGTGGCCGAGTGCTGCGACGAGTTGGAGAGACGCACCGGCCGATCCCGGTTGCACATTCTCGGGGTCAGTTGGGGCGGCAAGCAGGCCATGGCTTTCTGTGAGCACGCACCCGAGCGGGTCGAAGCCGTCACACTCGTAGCCCCGGGTCTGTTTCCCAGGGTGGATCTGCCCGTCGGCCAAAAGGTGCGGGTCGCAGCGTCCGTTTTCGCCGGCGGCCACCGGCTGTTCGACATACCGCTGCAGCAGGCTGAACTGTTCACCGAGAATCCGCTTCGCCAGGAATTCATACGCACCGACCCGCTCGCCCTGCGTCAGGTGACGGCCAGATTCCTGATCTGCTCCCGGCAACTGGACAAGCTGGCTCAACAGGTGCGTAACCGCCAGGAGGGGCCGCCTTTGCGCCTGTTTCTGGCCGGCGAGGACCGGATCATCGACAACAACCGCACGCGTGAGTTCATTCGCAGACTCTCTTGGTCTGACCGGCGAATCATCGAGTACCCGCATGCGCAGCACACGCTCGAATTCGAAGCTGAGCCCGAGCCGTTCTTGAGTGACCTGGTTGATTTGTGATTCCCATCCGGGCGCCGGGGGCATCGCGCACTCCAGGCAATGTGCAGCAAAGCCCCCATCCCTCGCCCGGCATTATCCCGCATGAAGTCCGCCTGCTTGTTGTTTTACACTTAAGAACAGTGGTGGTTTTTCCTTGAACCGCTGGGGCTCACGGGGGAACCAGCGCAGCCAAACGCCGGGGGAAACTCGGCGAACAAGAACGCCGTTGAGGAGATGTCATGAGCTACCCGAAAACGATGCCAGCCAGAGCCATGGTGGGCAGGCGAGTCGTAAACGAATGGGGCATCGATCTTGGACGGATCGAGGATGTCGCAATTGACGTCGAGCAGGGGCGTGTAATGTACATTGCTCTCGCCTTCAGGAGCGCGGGGATGACCTGCAGCAAATTGTTTGCTGTGCCGTGGGATTCGCTGACGTTTCATCCGGAGTCCGGTGAATTCATCCTCGATGTGCCGCGGGACCTGCTGGAAGAGGCGGCCGGTTTTGACGACGCACACTGGCCTGAGATAGCCGACGTGAACTGGGGAATGCAGGTATATACACAGGCCAGCACGTCTTTCCAGACGCAGTGAGCTTCACCCTTCGATGTAGGGGGAACGTTCTGCGATGCCAGAACCTCACCCTGGTCCAGATGTGGGCGATGTGCCCAGCAGACGCATTGTCTTCAGCTTGGGCAGCAGACGCGTGCGGTATTCGTCCTGGACCTGCGCGGGCGTCATGTGTTGCTGAGTTGAGGCTACAACGGCGATCTGATGCAGCGATTCGGTCAGACGCTGGATGGCCTTGGCAACAGCGGAGTTGGGCGGACCGGGCACATACGCCCAGTTGCCGTCGAGACGGACGAAATGGATCCTCACAAGTGGCAGGCGATCGGATACTTTGGCTATCACCACAGCCTTGTCGCCCTGCTCCTCAACGCGAACCAGCTCAACACGGCGGGAGAACAGATCCAGGTTATCAGCGAGGCAGGACATGTCGTAGCCGGCGGGTAGGTCGGGGCAGGCCTGCCGCACGCTGGCCAGCGCAGCCTGGTTGGCGGCCAGGAGCTCGTCCGTTGACATCAGCAGGTCAATGGTCGCGTCCCTCGCTTCAGGATCGAGGTAGGGCCGCATCGCCAGGTACGCTCCGGACGCGTGCCAGGCTCGAAGCTGCTTGAAGGTTTCCGCTGCCGAGGCGGGATGGGGAGTCGACGGACCACGCGAGCAACCAGCGTCACCGCCAACGGCCAGGAGAAGCAGGACAAGGGCAGCGGCGGTTCGTAGGCTGCAGATCATCGGTCCTCGAGCCTTCGATGCTCTCTGGAGATTTGGAACTCTGGAACCTCGTACCCTACACTCAACTCTTGTCAGGCTTGGGTACGCGGAAATCCTTCTTGCTGCCTGAAATAACCACGCCATCTGCACGCTCGAAACTGACCGTCAAACGCACATCGCGCCCACCAAGGTCGATGTCGCCCCAGGGCAGGAAGAGCGCGTAACCCCAGCCCCACCTGGTTTCGCGTTTGGATCGGAAAGGCATCGCCTGGCCTACGTCGTACGTCCATTCCTTGACGAGACGGTAGATGACTTTGCCTTTTTCATCGCGAGTCGAGACGAACAACCTGGGATGGATGACTCCATCGCCGAACACGCCGGTCGATTTCGGTCCAAGCAGAAACAGTGCCCCGATTTTGACCCCGCGCACTTGCGAGTGATCGGTGTTCCACATCCAAGGGTTGAAGCCGTCATACAAGCAGGAGATGCCGAGCACGTTTGGCTCGAGCATGCGGGCGACCTCGGCTGGCGTGGGCGCCGGCTTCGCGTCGTCAGCAGTTTGCGAACCCGCTTTTTCAGGATGCTGCGGCGGATGATCCTGTAGCCACTGCGTGCAACCGCTGCTGAGTGAGGCGAGAGCGCATAACGCTGTCAGCGATATCGCCGTCTGAAACGAATGGGATGGTCGATACCCTCTGAG
>JBJKSL010000071.1:0-3271 GCA_046704145.1 Phycisphaerae bacterium | reverse complement strand
TGCGCAGGCCGAGATTGTCCTCGCTGCCGGCAGCTATCTTCCAGAGGTCGGCGTTCGTCGTCGGCAACTGTGTATTGCGGCCCCACGCCGTCACCGTGCCGTCGAGCTGAAGACCGATGCCGCTCTGGCTGCCAGCCGCTATGGCCTGGAATGGTCCGCCCGTCGCCACGCACTGTTGCCATGTGTTGTTGCCCCAGCCCACCACATCGCCATCGATATTGAGGGCCAATCCAAAGCCGGCCTCCAAGTCCTGCTCGTAGGCCGATCCGAAGTGCACCTCCACGAATCCCGCGTTGGGCATCGGCAGATTGCACTGTCCAAACGCGTCTGATCCCCATGCCACCACCGCACCGCTGCTGTTGATGGCCAAGGTGTGGTAGCCGCCCGCGGTAATCGCCGCGAAGATCGGCGGCCCCGGTGCCGTGCTCTGGCCGTCGGAATTGGAGCCCCACGCAGCCACCGTGCCGTCAGACCGCAAGCCCACGCTGTGATCAGCGCCTCCGTCCACGCTGATGAAGCCGTAGTTGCTCGCCGGAAGCGTGCATTGCCCATGAAGATTCAGTCCCCACGCCACCACCGCGCCGGCCTTGATAGCCAGGCTGTGCGACATGCCGGCCCCAATGTGAGAGTATCCGCTGTTGGGCGTCGGCACGTTGAGCTGCCCATCGTAGTTCTTGCCGAACGCCACGATGGAGCCATCTGACTTCAAGCCGAGGCTGTGTCCTTCACCCGCAGCGATCTCCGTGAACCCCGAGTTGGATTCCGATGCCGGCAAGCTGCACTGGCCCTGCGAGTTGTCGCCCCACGCAATGATGGAGCCATCATCGCGCAGCGCCAGGTTGTGATACCAGCCGGCCGCGATGGCCTGGAACCCTGAATTGGGCGAGGGTAGATCGCATTGCCCGTAGGTGTTGTCTCCCCATGCTGACACTGAACCGTCGGCTCGCAGCGCCAGACTGTGCTTGTAACCCGCTGCAACCGCAATGAAACCACAGTTCGGCTCGGGCGCCGTGCATTGGCCCGCGCTATTCTCACCCCAGCAGACCACCGAACCGTCTGATTTCAAACCGACACTGTGGTTGTACCCTCCAGCCACCGCGATCATCTCGCGGCTGATATCACCTCCGACAACTTGACGCCCCCAGCCGACCACTGTGCCCGTGCTCTGCGCCAAACACGGCGCAGCACAAAGCATCGCTGAGATCAGCGCACTGCAGAGCACCTGTGCTGCTCGAGGCCTCATCCATCCCCTCCGCGACTCATCAACTGCTGGTCCCCCCGAATGTGCCGTCTCTATCTTACCAAAACCAGGTGTTCAGCCCCACACGCAAAAGGCAGGTTGAGCCGGACTCTCCCCTCCACAGGGATTCTACCGGCCAATTGGCCAAAGAAAACGAAACGTCTCATAACCTTTCGTCCTCTGGCGTGCGATCCTGCAGCGCAAGCCCTTTGCCGGCAGAGCGTTTTCGACGATAGAGCGGGAAATGCCTGTCAAGCGACGCAGATCGCCGACGCTGTCCCGAGCCACGCACTTCGATTATTATGCCTCTCGGAGTACCCCCATCTTTTCAGGGAGGCGGTAGATGGCCACCAATCCCCAGGGCACGGCAGTCGCGACGAAACCAGGGCAAGCTGCCGAGCAAGCCGCGGAACCTGCCGGGATTCTCGACGGAATATTCGTGCTCAAGAGCGGCATGCAGGAACTGTGGATCACTTTCATCGTCAAGTTCCTTGGGATCGCGGCCTATGCGATCGTGAATTCGACGCTCGTCCTCTGGCTATCCGCCGACCTGCACTACAACGACCAAAACGCCAGCTACATGGTCATGATATGGTCGCTCTCGATGACGGTGGCGACGATTCTAGTAGGTTCGCTCACCGATGCGCTTGGACTGCGCAAGACGTTCCTGCTGGGCGTGTGGATCTGCCTCATCGCCAGGCTTGTCATGGCCGTGACCACAATCAAATGGCTGGCCCTCGCAGGCGGCTTGATTCCACTGGCCGTCGGCGAAGCCATGGGCACTCCCGTGTTGGTGGCCGCTATCCGCCGGTATTCCACCACCGCGCAGCGTTCGATCTCGTTTTCCGTCTTTTACGTCATGATGAACGTGGGCTTCTCTGTTGCCGGCTTCCTCTTCGATTGGCTGCGGCAGACCATGGGCGAGCACGGCCACCTGACCCTGCCGCTGGTGGGCTTCCATCTAACCACCTACCGCGCTCTGTTCCTCGCCAGTTTCGGAATCGAGTTGATAATGCTGCCCATCCTGTACTTCGGCATCCGCGAAGGAGCCGAGGCCAGCGACGAGGACGGAGTTGCCTTTTCCAACAAGGGCAAGATCAGACGCTCGCCCTGGCAGACCATTCGCGACACAGTGCGCGATACTGGCCGCAATCTTGCTGCCTTGGCCCGGCAGAATGGCTTCTACCGGCTACTGGCTTTCCTCATGCTCATTGCATTCGTCAAGCTCATATACATGATGATGTACTACGCCTATCCGAAGTTCGGCATCCGCGAACTCGGCGAAGGCGCACCCATCGGCCGACTCTGGGCCATCAACTCCATCCTGATCATCTTCCTGGTACCAATCACCGGCATCCTGACGCGAAAGAGTTCGGCCTACCGAATGGTGACCATAGGTAGCGCCATCTCGGCCGGCTCCGTTTTCGTGATGGCCATGCCGACGAGTTGGTTCCAGTCCATGGCGAATGGAATGCTCGGCCGCTGGCTCGGAGGCTACCTTGGCCTGACCGGCGCGGTTAACCCGTGGTACGTGATGATTCTCCTCTTCGTGCTGTTGTTGTCGATAGGCGAGGCCTTCTATTCGCCTCGCGTGTACGAGTACGCCGCAGCCATCGCCCCCAAAGGACAGGAGGCCTCCTACGGGGCGCTGTCCTATGTGCCGTTCTTCCTGGCGAAGTTACTCGTTGGTGTGTCCTCCGGCATACTGCTGGCGAATTACTGTCCTGAAACCGGTCCGCGTCACTCCGGGACTATGTGGCTGATCATCGCCGTAACCACCATGATTGCCCCCGTGGGCCTGATCGTTCTGCGCAGGTGGATACGCGTCGCCGAAGCTGGCCGCGATGAATGAGAGCCCATATGGGACCGGATTCACCATGTGCGACCGGCTTCGTACGTGTTCAGCGTCCGCCCTCTTTCTTGGCCCCGGAGGCGAGGAAATAGCCACAGGACTCTTTGGGCCCTGGCGGCGCGAGAATAGCCACAGGCTCTTTGGCCCCCGGAGGCGCGAGAATAGCCACAGGCTCTTTG
>JBJKSL010000070.1:0-7675 GCA_046704145.1 Phycisphaerae bacterium | reverse complement strand
CCATTCGTACGTATGGGCGCTCCCCTCGTACAGATGGAGGCTTCCCGTGTATGAGGGAAGGGCTCGCTCGCGCGAGGAGGCGCATCCCTCGCGCGTGGGCGTGGCTGCCGTGCGCGTGGGAACCGCTCCAGCGTGCGAGGCGAGGGCTCCCACGTCCTTGGCAACCACCGGTCCTTGCCTTGAGAGCTGTAGCCGCCCGAAGCGGAACGGGTCCACACATCGGGAGTGCCCTATGAAAGGTGCTTCGAGGAAGATTATTTCGGTAGTATTGTCCTTGTTGATCCTGCTGCCCGCACCGCAGGTTTGGGCGGGGCCGTGTTACGGTCTGGATCCATGCGATCAGGACTGTCCGGACCATTGCACGCGTGAAGAGTGCGGGCCGCCGGATCCTTGCGACGGCAGCTGTCCGGATACCTACGACCCGCTGATGCTGCCGGAGAACACTCGCTCGTGGCACTACACCTACGACGGGCTGAACCGGTTGATCGCGGCCGACTTCGGCGCTCTCAACGAGGACGACTCGGCCATCGTGCCCGATCCGTACGTGCCCAAGGCCCTCAAGCAAAGCTGGGCGCTGGACAGCCTGGGTAACTGGTCGGCCGACCCGGTCAACGGCAGCTTCCTGCAGAGCGAAGATACCGACGGTGACGGACTGTACGGAACCGACGACGACCCCGCTGAGTCGGCAACCGTCACCGATCAGCCGGTGGACATGTCCAACCAGATCGAGGGCATCGATTTCGGCTATGAAGTAGGCCACAACCATAGCATCCGCGAACCTTATTTGCGGGTGCAAGCCTCGCCCAGAACGCGTAAAATGAAGTCGCTGGCGATACGCGACAGAGGAATCGATCATGCCCGAGGAGCAACTGACATTTGGATTCGCCCAAGAGCCCCCGATGGCAGATGCGGCTTCACCTGGGCGGTTGACGCGGGCGGCACGACTCAGCGAAGCTCTGGGCAAACTGGCCGGTAAGGGCGTGCACGTGGGCACCTCCAGCTGGAAGTATCCGGGATGGTTGGGGCAGGTTTACGATCCGGCGCGGTACGCGGTCCGGGGCCGGCTGAGCGAACGCAAGTTCCGCGATGAGTGCCTGTCCGAATATGCGACGGTGTTCCCCACGGTGTGCGGCGATTTCGCGTTCTATCAGTTTCCCAGTAGCGAGATGTGGGCGGGCATGTTCGCCCAGGTCCCCAAGAGCTTCAAGTTTGCACTCAAAGTGCCGGAATACGTCACCATGGAGCGATTTCCGAAGCTGCCACGCTATGGCGAGCGGGCTGGCAAGCTCAACGCGGACTTCATGGATGCCACGCTCGTGCAGCGCGAGTTGCTGGATCGCCTGCAGCCGTATCGGGATAAACTCGGGCCGCTGATTCTCGAGTTCAGCACCGTCCACGATAGCCAGATGCGCCAGCCGCAGACATTCGCCGATGCGTTGGCCCGCATGCTGTCGCGGCTGCCATGTGATGCGTACGAGTGGGCGGTGGAAGTGCGCAATCCGGAGTTTCTCAACGGCGACGGCGTGTATCTGGACGTGCTGCGGGACTACGGCGTCGCCCACGTGCTCAACAGCTGGACCCGCATGCCTCCTGTTCATGAACAGATGCGGAATCCGGACGTGTTCACCGCCAGGCACGTCGTCAGCCGCTGGTTGCTCAAGCCAGGCCGAACGTATGCACAGGCCGTTGAAGCTTTCGCGCCTTATGAGACCACCAAGGAACCATATCCCGAAGGACGGCAAGCCATGCGCGAGCTGATCGACCGCTTCGTGCCCGACGACCGGATGTTCTACGCGTTTGTGAACAATCGCTTCGAGGGCAGTGCGGTCGAAACCATCGAGAACGTGCTGGCCGGAGAGTGATACCCATCCGGGTATTGTTGTGCGCGACGTTTCCATGTGGGACCGCCTTCCAGCCGGTCATTTGGACCCGCAAGATGCCGGTTTCACACAAAAAGAAGGCGCTCTGTAGTTGCAGACACGGTTCCGAAGCCGGTCTTGCTTGTGTCGCTGGGGTGGATTGTCGATAATCTTGTGCATGTCGGGAAGTAAGTTCCTGCTACGACAAATGATAACGCTCGCGGGCGGGACGGCGTTGTGCCTGGTTCCGACGCCGTGGGTGGCTGCGCCGGCCTTGGCAGTTCTGCTCTTCTGGCTGCCGGGCCGATCGCTGGTGCAGTTGCTTCGTCCGCTGCGGATCCAATCTGGTTGGCAGTTCAGCGCACTGGGTGGCTCGCTGATGCTCATGCCGGTCGTGCTGCACTGGACTTGGCAGGTGGCCAACAGCCGGGCGGCGGTGCTGGCCGCGATCATCGCAACCGATGCGGTTCTGATCCTGCTGGCTTCGATCCGGGGCAGCGAAGTGAGTCTCGCCTCGCCGTTGTTCGACAGCAGAAGGCAGCGACGAATATTCATCGCTCTCATTGCCTGGGTGGCGGGCTGCATATTCCTGATGTACTGGGTGCCGGTGGCCGGCGGTCGCGCGATTCCCAGTCCGTCCGGCGACTACATCAAGCATCATGCGATCATGTGGTCGCTCGAGCACTATAAGCTGCCGCTGCACAACATCTTTCTCGCCTCGCAATCGGACGCACCATACTACTACTACGAGCAGTTTCACCTGCTGCCGGCTGCCATTCGCATTGTGACGCACGCCCAGGTGTCGGATCAGTTCGCCTTTGGTGCGGTGGCAGCATTGGTAGCGGTCGCGTTCGTGGGCCTGGTTTTGCTCCTGGCGCGTACGGTGTTAGACAGCACGGCGGGAGCATTACTGGCGGCTGCGTGTGTCAGTATCATCGGCGGCTGGGACGTGATTCCCGCGGCGGTGTTCGACGTCACCCAGCATCAGACAATCATCATTCTTGATTCATGGTGCCCGGTGCTGTGGCGGACGCACAACATCATGAACAGCTTCATATATTGCCCGCAGCACATAATGGCGTTGGCGCTGCTCGTGATGTGTTGCTACTGGCTGCAGATCGCTCCTCGGGCCCGCTGGTGGATGCTGGTGGCGCCGATTGCGGCGGCGGCGGTTTTCGGGGCGAGTGTCTACATGGCGGTGTTCTGCTTCGCCGGGGCGGCGATCTATGTGCTCTCGCGAGCGGTCGGGCAGTGGATGCGAGATCGCAGTGGTGCGGCCGCGATGCTCACCGCAGCACTTGTCATCGGCGCCTTGGGGGCGGTCCTGATGGCTCAGCGAGCCTGGCACTACCACCTGATGGACGAACGATTTGGCGGTGGAGTCACGCTCAAGTGGGATCGATTTCAGTGGGCGTTTCTCGGACGTGCGGCGGCGCCAGGCGTGCTGGCCAATTGGCTGGAGGCGCCTTGGCTGGTCCCGCTCGAGTTCGGTTTGGGTGCATTTGCCTGCATTATGATCGCAGGAAAGCTGTGGCGAAGACTGTGGCGCCAAGACGGCACGCGGCTGTTGATCGTCGTTGCAGTACTTGGCTTTGCGGCACTGTGGACCGTTCGCACGGGAGTCAATCCGATCGATTACGCTTATCGCATGGGCAGCATGGTCACCATGGTGCTCGGAGCGATCTGCACCGGCGCTCTGCTGGACCCAGACTGCGTTCGGCCGACTTGGCGCAGGTGGCGAAAACCAATTCTGACTGTCGGCATCGTTTTGGGCTTGCCGGTGGGCTTCTATGAGCCGCCCTTGATGGCGACGCGCACCCTGTTCCTGAAGTCGCCGGAGGCGGCCTACGCAGGAGCGGTGCGTTACCTTCGCCAGTGCACGCCGGCGGACGTGGTGGTTCAGCCGGACCCGGAGAGTGGCCTGCAACTCGTGCAGCTTTTCGATCGGCAGACTGCTGTCATGGAACCGACGAATTCGCACGTGAACGTGTTCTGTCCGCCGAATCAGGCGGCACGGACCCGCGCGATGACCGATGTCGAAGCTGCGTTGGATTGCTCGGACTCGGCCGAGGCACATGCGACGCTGGCCAAGTGGGGCGTGACTTACATATTGGCGGGCCCGCGGGAGCGACAGCGTCACAACGGGCTGCTGCAATTGGCTGATCCGAAATACTTCACGCTCGTATATACTGATGGCGGAACTTCGGTGTACCGAGTGAATGGTGCGGCGGATTCTAGAACTGTAAACCCGGTCAGAACTGTTTCGCGTCAGGTCGCACCGGGAGACTTGGATTGAACCTATGAGCACAGATCGAGCCGGCTACTTAATCCGTTGCGTACGAGCCTTGGCCTTTGCGATGCCACTCGTCCTCGGCACGAACTGGGCGATGGCCCAGTCCAAGGTGCTGATCACCGGCGGGGCAGACGAATCACAACACAATTATACCTGGCAGGTGACCAATCACGGCAGTGCCCGCATCGTCCGCATCGAGTTCCCGCAGTATGGTGCGGATCTGTTTTCGACCCCGGACAGTTGGAAGCAGGGCAGCCAGAAAGAGATGAACCTCGTGAATGTTGGCTGGGACTACAAGCACGCGGGTCGTTGCTGGGCGGAGGCCGAACCGCCGTACCCCGGCTTGGCTCCTGGGGCGAGCGCGACCTTCGGCATGCGGGTGGCTGGCATGGGGGCCCTGCGCAGTACCGGCACGGTGCTGGTCAAGTTCGACGACGGCACGGTTGCAGAATGCCCCGGCGTCGAACTGCCCACAAAGCCCGAATCGACCAGCCCTTGGGCCGCTCTGCTGGGGACGGGGGCCATCTTCGTTGCATTCATCGTCATCCGCGAGTCGCGACGCAAGAAGCGGCCGACGACCGCAAGCGCGGATGATGAGGCCTAGTGCCAAGAGCCTTGCAGCGCAGACGTACACGCTCAGGCCGGCCGTTCGATCTCGTACTTTTTGACCCGATATCGCAGATTATCCCGCGAGATGCCCAGAGCCTTGGCGGCCTTGGTCTGGTTCCAGTTGTTCTCCTTGAGTGCCCGGACGACCATGGCCTTTTCATACCCCTGCAGGGTCGAGTCGGTCTCCGCGACTTGGGCGGACGGCAGACCGTCGCCCACCATTTCCCGCGGTAACTGAGCCGGGCCGACGACCTGCCCATCCATCAGAGAGCAGAACGGCTCGCTCGATCACGTTCTGCATCTCGCGGATGTTGCCCGGCCATTGATAGCTCATAAGCAGAGCCAGAGCCTCATCCGACACCGTCGGTGCAGGCACGTTAAGCTGCTGGGCTGACAGGCGAATGAAGTGCTCGGCCAGCAAAGGAATGTCCTCGCGTCGCCGGCGGAGGGGCGGCGTCTCGATGGGGAACACGTTCAGCCGATAGTACAGATCCTCGCGGAAACGCCCGTTCTTGATCTCCTTGGCCAGGTCGCGGTTTGTGGCGGCAATGATCCTCACGTCGCAAGCCACCGTCTTGGTGCCGCCCACACGCACGAACTCGCGTTCCTGCAATACGCGGAGCAGCTTGATCTGCGTGGAGTGGCTGATCTCGCCAATCTCGTCGAGGAACAGCGTACCGCCGTTGGCCAGCTCGAATCGCCCCAACTTCTGGGCGACCGCCCCGGTGAACGAGCCCTTCTCATGACCAAAGAGCTCGCTCTCCAGCAGGGTCTCCGGCAGAGCGGCACAATTGATGGCGATGAAGGGCTTGTCCCGCCGCGGCGAGTGCGCGTGAATGTGCCGGCTGACGAGTTCCTTGCCCGAGCCGGTCTCGCCGAGAATCAAAACCGTGGCGTTGCTGGCCGAGACTCGCTTGCACAGCTCGATGACCTCCCGCAGGGCAGGCGAGTTACCGACGATTGGCGAGCCGCCGGTCTGGCTGTCGAGCAGCACGCGATGTTCGGTTTTGAGCCGTTCGTGGGTCTGGGCGTTGGTCAGGCCGCTGGCGGCGAGATTGGCGAAGACCTGCAGCAGTTCGAGATCCTGCTCGCTGAAATTGGCCTGCCCGACCTTGTTGAGGACCTCGACCACACCGAGAATCTGACCTGCTTTGATCAGCGGGGCGGCGACGAGCCCACGAGTCACGAAGTTGCTCTTGGCGTCGATACCCCCGAAGAACGCCTCGTCTTTGCGGACGTCCGTGACCAGGACCGGCTTGCCGGTGCCCACGACCTTGCCGGCGATACCGAGGCTGGCGTCGAACTCCTCGCCGAGCAGATCGTCGGCGCTCTCGCCGGTGGCGGCCAGGAAGACGAGTTTACGCCGCTGGGGGTCCAGCAGGAGCATGGAGCTGGCCTCTGCCTCCATGATGGTGGCGGCCATCTGCACGATGGATTGCAGCGTGACCCGCAGGTCGAGCGAGGCGTTCATGGCGGCAGAAGCCTCGACCAAGGCGGAGAGTGTTTTTTGTGGTAGCTGTGTTTCTGTCAATGCCATGAGTTGTCCCGTTTCAACAGCCCGGAGCGAGCGGCGGAAGATTTGCACCTATCAACTCTGGTTATCGGGCATTCGCCCCCATCTGGCTTCGAGCGTCTGCCTATAATGAGCTTCTGGCTTAATCCGGCGGGATGCTGGTGTCAAGTCGGAATTTGACGCCAAGCGACGTAAGGCTATGATGTAGCCTGGGTTGGCTTTACTGGCGTTCGTCGCTCAATGTCGCATTAGCGTGCCGGCACTGCAGGTTTCATGCGTCTTCGACATTGACAGGCACAGGGGACTTGCGGACGTCTATAAGTCTCAGGCGAACCATTTCGCAATGGCAGACGTAAGGAAAGACAGACAGCGGTGAATACGCCAACGGACGAGGAACTGCTGGCAGAATATGTCGGGGGGCAGTCCGAAGGCTTTGAGTTGCTGGTAAGGCGCCACCATCAGGAGCTGTTTCGGTTCCTGGTCCGCTTTACCGGGAACGCCGCGGCTGCCGAGGACATTGTGCAGGAAGCATTCCTGCAGGTGCACCTCTCGGCGGGAAGCTTCGACCGCTCGCGGCGGTTCAAGCCCTGGCTATTCACCATTGCCGCCAACAAGGCTCGCGACATGATGCGCAGCCGAAGTCGGCGGCCGGAGATGCCCCTGGACGCCCAGGTGGCCTCTGGGGATGAGGAAGGTCAACGCTTCCTCGATTTCCTGGCGGATGCCTCCCACGTACCTTCGGGGGCCCTGGAAAAATCCGAGGAGCAGGATCAAGTTCGGACCGTTCTGGCCAAGATGCCGGAACATCTGAAAGAGGTGTTGATACTGAGTTATTACCACCGCTTCCCGTACAAGGAGATCGCAGAGATCCTGAATGTGCCCTTGGGAACGGTGAAGAGTCGGCTTCATGCCGCGGTGGCTGCGTTTGGAGCCAGCTACCGGGCGGCGATCCAGGATCGGACTTAGGGCATTTGCCCTTTCGTTGTAGCGACTGCAGCTCTTTCCATGGTTTTGGGCTGTTCGACGCTACATGCATTCGTGAAATGCTCTGGCCACGAGCCCGCTATACCGGACAGGAATGCCGGGCGGGCATCTCGGCACCAAGAAGCAAGACGACCGGAGGAGTGTCGGGTGTGGCCAAGCCAGTTAATCGGGAGTGCGGTCGTTAATGTGTGGATAGAGTCATGACGCACAAACCGGAACGAATCGAGTTCCTCTTGTTGGATCTGCACCTGCAGCAACTCGAGCCTGAACAGGCCGAACGCGTGCGGGAAGCCATAGACGCCCTGCCTGACCTGGCTGAGAAGAACAGCCGCCTGACCGAAGTACTCTCCCTCCTCGATCAGTGCCCGGAGCCTCCCGTCCGGCCCGGCCTGGTGGAAGCAGTGCTGTCCCGCGTGG
>JBJKSL010000069.1:0-2721 GCA_046704145.1 Phycisphaerae bacterium | reverse complement strand
AGTCCGCCCTGGGGGCCGCCGATCATCTAGTCGGCACTTGAGAGGACCAGGTCGGCGCCGGTGCGGATGGATTCCGGCAGCGTGGGCTCGTGTGGCAGGCCGAGGCGCGCGTAGTCGATCAGGGCGCCGGCTCCGACATCGTCGATCAGAGGCAGGCCGTGGTCGTGGGCGATCTCGACGAGGGTATCGAGGGGGACCTCAGCGGTGAAGCCTTCAATGTGGTAGTTGCTGGGGTGCACGCGGAGGATCGCGGCGGTGTTGTCGTTGATGGCCTGCGCGTAGTCGCGGGCGTGGGTCTTGTTGGTAGTGCCGACCTCGACGAGGGTGGCTCCGCTGAGGGCCATCACGTCGGGCAGGCGGAATGAGCCGCCGATCTCCACCAGTTGTCCGCGGGAGACGATGACCTCACGGCCGCGGGCCAGTGTGTTGAGGACGAGAACGGTGGCGGCCGCGTTGTTGTTGACGACGGTGGCGGCCTCGGCGCCGGTCAACCGTTTCAGCAGCGATTCAATTCGGGCGTCGCGGCGCGAGCGTTTGCCGGTTTCGATGTCCACCTGCAGGACAGAGTAGCCGGCGAGTTCCTGCTGGACGCGTTGAATGGCGGCGGCGGGCAGGACTGCTCGTCCGAGGCCGGTGTGCAGGATGATGCCTGTCGCGTTAATGGCACGGCGGTAGTGGGGCGTGGCGCTGCTGGTGGCGATGCTTTCCAGCGAGATAAGGATTCTTTCGGTGAGCGCGGCCCGGTCGGGCGATGTACCGTCGGCGTCTGTCGTGATTCGTTCGCGCTCGCGATGTATCGCTTCCCGGACAGCTTCGCGGAGGATCTGTTGGGGAACATTCTCGGTCCAGGGCAAGTTTGCGGTGTGCTGCAGGATGGCTTCGACGGATGGTAGCAGTCGGAGGATGTTTTGCCTGGGGTCGGACATTTGCCAAGTCTCCACAGAGGAGCTGGATAGGGCACACTTGCTCAAGTTTCCGTCAGTGTACGCGCAGCCCCAGCCGGATAAAAGGGAGGGCCCGCGAAATACGCCGAAATAGCCAGAATAAGAGGGGCACACGGGGTCCGAGCGTTGACCGGCGGGCGGGTGATTTGTAGCATGTAGCTGTCTACAAATGGCTCAGGGAGACGCGGTTCCTCATGATCAAAACCATTGGGTTGATCTTCACGGCCGGGCTGTTTCTGCTGAGTCCCGGCATTGTTCTTGCCCAGGGAACGTTTTTCCTCAAGCAGTACAGGGTTGAGAGCATTTCGTCGAACAGCTACGACGAGCAGCAGGCTCGCTGGCTGGTGCGCGTGGCCAAGCCCGAGGACCTCAAAGGCCTGCCGGAGGGACTCGGTCAGCGTGTTTACTACTACAGCGGTACTATTGGTGACCGTGAAGTAATTGCGCTGATCGAATCCGGAAAGTCGCGCACACTTTACATCGATCTCGATGGTGACAGAAATTTGTCGAACGAGCAGCCTTTGACGGGCAAGCGTGTGCGTTCGGCGATGGCCTTCGGCTGGACGCAGAGTTATCGGTTCGGGCCTGTAAGTCTGCAAGACGAGGGAGATGGCACGGAAGCGGCCAAGCCGGCGGGCGGCCGTGGCGCAAAGGCGGCGGCTTCTGAACTGAGCGGCGGCGCGTTTTACGTCGAACAGTTTGATTTGGACTACCTGCTGGTGCGTGCGGCGGTGTGTCGGCGCGGAGTGGTTCGCATCAAGAACACGTCCTACCCCGTGTTGCTGACCGACGGCAACTTCAACGGTCGTTATGATGACACGTTTCGGTTTGCCGTCAGTCGCAAGAAGGAGGATAAGAACAGCAAGGACAGCCAGGCTGCGGGTGACGCTTCGGCGATCAGTTCGGACTTCCTCGGCATCGACTTGAACCGCAACGGCAGATTCGACCGTGACGCGTTCTGGGGAGCCGAAGTCCAGGCACTCACCAAGTTGATTCAGTTGGGTGGCGCGTACTACTCGGTTCAGGTGGCGCCGGATGGTTCGTCGATCACGCTGGATGAGGGGACGCCGGAACTGGGCACGCTGGACATCGGCAAGCAGCAGGCCGACATAATGGTGATGTCCGAGAACGGCACGTTCAGTCTGAAAGCTCGGGGGGAGCCGGTCAAACTGCCGGTGGGCAAATATCGGCTGGTTTACGTGGTGTTGCACGGCACGGACTCGAAGAACGTGCGTTACTCGCTGAGCGGTCGGGCCCCGGACACGAAGGTGTGCCACTTTGAGATCAGCAAGGACGGTACTACGGCATTGAAGTTTGGTCCGCCGTTGAAGGTGACGGCTTCACAGCGAACCTTGCGAAACCTGCTGATCGGCAAAGTGGTTTCGTTCAATGTGCGTTGCACGGACAAACTGGGCATCGACTACCAGGTCTCGGCCCAACGGGCGGGTCGGGTTGGTGTGGCTCCGTCGGTGAAGATTCTGGACGAGAAGGGCAAGACGCTGTCGGTGGGTAAGTTCGAGTATGGGTGAGGCGGCGTCTGTTCGTACTCGTGGCGAGTACCAAAGACGTTCAAGGCCAAGTATCGGATCGAGTTAGTGCCGTACATGGGCCCCTTTGAGGTTGAGCAGTCTGACACGGAGTGGCATACGGTAGATTGAGGGCGGCGGTGCAACGCGTTCCCTCGGGATTGCGGCCATCCGCTGGTCTCGCGAGTGAAGAGAAGCGAAGTTGAAGGTTGATGTGACATCTTGACGCTTCACCTTGGAGAGTGGGATAG
>JBJKSL010000068.1:0-4309 GCA_046704145.1 Phycisphaerae bacterium | reverse complement strand
GTGCTGGACGAATACGGCGGGACGGCGGGTCTGGTGACCATCGAGGACATTCTCGAGGAGATCGTCGGCGAGATCGTGGACGAGTATGAAGAGCCTGAGCCGGATCCCATCCGCCGCATCGACGAGAGCACGCTGGAGGTCGACGCCCGCGTGCACATCGACGAGGTCAACGAGGAACTCGGCATCGAGATCCCCGAGGGCGACGACTACGACACCATCGGCGGATTCGTGTTCAGCACTATGGGCAAGATCCCCGTCACCGGCGAGGAGCTGGTCTTCACCAACGTGCGGCTGCGGGTGATCGACGCCGAGGAACGCCGCATCAACCGCCTGCGTATCGAAGTCCTGCCCGACAAAGCCCCGGCATAGTGTATTCTTGTTTGCCGCGTCACTTGAGCAGTGCCACGAATCCCGCCTGTTCGAAATGATGATCGCCGGTAAGCGCCTCGCCGATTCCACGTTCGCGCATAACCACAAACGAGATGCAATCCGTCAGCGACCAGTCTTTATCCGGACGCTCGCGGTAGAGTTGCAGGCCCCTGTCGTACAGTTGCTCATCAGGTGGCAAGATGGTTACCAGCGGATCGTTACGGAGACGATGCTCGAGTGAAAGGAACAGCGACCGGGTATTGGATGAACATAGACCGTCAGCCAGTTCGGTCAGCACCCACGCCGTCGTAACGAGAGGTCTTGCCGCTCCGCAAAGGGCCTTGGCGGCAGTGGCGTGCTACGGTCTCGGCTATTGATCATCGCGAGGAACACGAAAGAGTCGGCGAACTGTTCGCTCATCGCTTTGGTGCCCCGTGGATGTAGTGGTCATGGTTGTCGGCCAAGTCTTCCGGAAGCTCATCCGCCGCTCCGATGAGGTCCTTGAAGACTTCCGCCCAGGATGGATGCTCGGCCGTGGATTCGATTTCCTCCACTCGGACGACCGCCCCTTCGGCCGGGAGAGAGGGACCCTCCAGCACGACAACACCGTCTTTGACTCTGCCCTTATAGGTCATGCGGCACCTCAACAGCATTGAATCACATCGCCATCAGGCGGAAAGCATGCCGGCTGACGCGGATCGCGGCTGAGGACACGACCGCTCACTGCTGGCGGGCGACGATGGCCGGCAGTTGGTTGGCCCATTCGATCACCGCGGGGCCCAGGTTGGGGTCGGTGTCGGGGGCGTGTACGTGGTCGCCGTAGGTCATGTAAAGTTGTTTTGGCTGGGGCAGGGACTTGTAAAAGTGCTCCTGCTCCTGAGGCACGATGATAGAGTCATCCGACGCAATGACCTGAAGCACGGGCACCTTGATCTGGCCGAAGTAGCGATTGGCCTGGAAGAAGTCGGGCAGCAGGATGTTCCATACGCCATCCCCCCATCGGCCGACCATCGCAAGCAGCGGGTTGACGCGGTATTCCAGCCAGGTCGTAGCCAGTTCTTCCGTGAATCCCGCCCCGTAGAGAACAAGACCGATGGTCTGGTCGGGATAAGCCACAGTGGCAGCCATCGATGGAACGGCACCGAAGGAGGCACCCATCTGGATGATACCGGTGCTCGATTCCGGGCGAGAGAGCAGGTAGTCGACGGCAGCATGGATGTCCGGCTCGAAATTATCAAAGTCGGGCTCGCCTTCGCTGGCGCCAAAGCCTTCCCAGTCGTAAATGAGAAGGTTGTAATTGTTGTCAGCCGCCCAGGGTATTATCGAAAGGTAGGTTTCGATATTGCCGCGCATACCGGTGTGAACCAGGAAGGTGGCCTTGGGGTTCCCACTGGCGGCAGGCACGAACCAGCCGGCCATCTGGTTACCGCTGGGGGTAGGAATTCGCACATCCTCATAGTTCAGCCCGAGATCTCCGGGTGTTTTCTCAGGCGGGCCGGGGGATTGCAGGAAAACACAGTCCCATTTATCCCAAGGCAATCCGCAACCGGGGATGGCCCCGATGAATGCTGCTGAAATGAATAACGCTGCACAGAACTGCCGGTAACGCACTAAACACATCCTTTTCGCAGGAGCTTATCCGCTTTTGCTGTCGTGCCGCTACATCTGCACTGTGTCAGATACAGCGCTCGTGCACGTACGTAGAGTATGCGGATCAGCGAATCAAATTCGGCGACAAACAAGGGACCGTGCGATTTGCGTGAATTGCTCACGTGCGGACGCAAGCGCGCGGCCTACACTTGATCTACATGAGTACGAACACGACTAGAGCAATGCCAAGCCCGGCCGCTCGTGGCGAGCATCTCCTCAGCGAACACGAGATACGCAATGAACTCAGCATTGTCGTGCCGTTTCGCCGTGAGGGCACACGACCACCGCTGTTTTTCATTGCCGGGCTCGGCGGACATGTACTTATCGGCAAGACGCTGGCGAAACTGATGGGGGATGACCAGCCAGTCTACGGCCTACAAGGCATCGGGCTGGACGGCAGTGAAATGCCTTTGGGGCGCATGGAGGCACTTGCGGCGCGATACATACAGGAGATCGTGGCCGTGCAGCCCCATGGGCCTTACCACCTTGCCGGCTGGTCGATGGGAGCCACGATTGCCTACGAGATTGCCCTGCAATTGCTGGATCGCGGCGAGTGTGTCGGCGGGCTGGCCATCATCGATGAGTTTGCCCCGCTGCCGATCGCGTTCCGCACGCGGCTGAAGTGGCACTTGTCGCGGGCACGGCGGCGATCCTGGCAGGGCTGGAAGAACCTTTTCTCGCGTGCCATCGCTCGCCGCAAGCGGTCGATGCTGTGCCGGTTTGGATACCACCCGCCGGTCGAGGGACTGAAAGGCCTGACTGCGGCCATGGCGGCGAAGAATGCGGCCGCTCAGTACGAGGCGGCACGGCTGTATCGGCCGCGAACGTTTGCGCAGGACGTGGCCATCATCCGCGCGGACGGAACAACCCGCTTCAGCGATCCTCGCGCCAAGGACCCTTGCATGGGTTGGAAGCCGTTGATTCGCGGCTCGATCCACACGTTCACAGTGCCCGGCTCGCACGGGAGCATCTTCGCGCCGGACAAGGTGCACGTTTTGCGCGATGTGCTTCGCGACTACATGGGAGCTGCACGAGAGGCCTGAACTACCATCAAGCTCTTGCTCATTTGAACACAAGCGTGCCGAAGAATTCGGGCACGTGGAAGTCTGGCTTGGGGCGGTCAACCTTGGACCAGGTCAGCCAGTGAGGATGTGACGTTTTATCGGCACACTTGTAGAAGTTGGCCCGCCATTCGACGCCGGGGGCGGGAGCGACCGCACTGGGCATGTACTTGGCCAAAAGCTTGAAGGGGATGGCGTATTCGATGGTCCAGGTGGTCGGCTTGGCGATCTCGGGCTCGACGATCTTGGGCATGGTGTGGGCGATCTTGATCTGGGCCAGTTCGCGCAGGGACGGGCCCTTGGCGTCTTTGCGCGGGATGAGATGATAACCCATCAGGATGGTCCCGCCGCAGTTGGCTTCGAGGTTGAAGTACCCCTTCTTGACGTCGGTCCCTGGGGTGACGAAGAACTCCGCACAACTGTCCTGGCAGACCGGGCCCTGGTTCTTTTTGGCGACGGCGCGGACGTAGTTGTCCTGCACGTGGAAGATCACGTAGAGGTGATCCGCATCATAGGCGGCCTTGGCCTGGACCTTGGGGAAATGGGCGGGCTTGTCGCCCATGTAGTGGGTCAGATCGAGGGGCTTGATGTCGTGCCAGGCAGGCTTGTCCCATTTGGCATCGATGGTGATGGGGGTTTTGACGCGGGCGACCTCGTATTTCATGGGGGCATCCTTTCCTCGAGTGGCAGGGCCGCCGCTGGTCAGTGCGGATGCAATCATTAGAAGACCTGCGGTTGCTGTGTTAACTGCGATCATGTTCCGACCTCCTGAGTTCGTGTGAAGGCGTTACGATAGCACGGGGAGGCAGGGAAAGCCAAGGCGGAAGGCGGAAGGATGAAGGATGAAACGCGAGCGATGCTTCTGCTTGGGTCGCTCATCAGTCGCGGATGGAGGCATCAATCTGGTCGGACACGGTTTTCCATGTGGTGGGCTGGCCGCCGTTCACGCGGGTGGTGTCCTGACGGATGGCGAGTCCCAGGGGCATGCCATCGACCTCTACAAGGGCAGGACGATACTGGTCTATGAAGAAAGGCTCGGGCCAGATGGAGTGCAGGATGATATCGGGGCGGTGAGCGCGGATAGTGTAGGCAAGATCGATCTTGTTGTGGCCCGGCCGGGCCGGCATCCTGGGGTTGACAGGCTCATGGGCGCTTACGGGGTCACTCTTTCCGAGGATGTCGAAGCACGCTCGCTGCGAGAAATAGGGAAAGGCTCCCGCATAGCCCAG